>JAZBOS010000092.1 GCA_036351255.1 Bacteroides sp. | reverse complement strand
GAAACCACCGTCAGGATGACCAGCCCGGCAAACAAGCCCGTAAACCCCTGGGTCCTGTCAAACGAAATAACAACAAAGGCGGCATACACCACCAGCCCCAGGGCGGCCAGCTTATGCAGGTTATACCACAGGGGGCTGTAAGGCTTCCCCATCCGGTGCAGAAAAACCCCCACCACCAGGATGACTGCCAGCAACACGGCATTGATCACGATGGCCGCGCTCATATCCTTCTGGATTTTTCGACATCCTCCACCACCTCGAGGGCTCGCGGATAGTCCTCCTCCATGACCATCACCTTCACTGAGCCCGCTCCTCCCGGCGAAGCCAGGTAAGGGGCAATGCTACCCAGGAAGTCATCTTTCAGGACGGCTTCGATGCCTTCGTTGACCAGGATGCTTCGCATCATACTCGCCTCATTGAAGGTGCCCGAGGTGACCTGCACCCAGTTGCTCGACCGTTGTTTTTCCATAACGTATTGTTTATTGATTCAAAAAGATTCCAGCAAAGGATAATCTTTCGCAATTTAGGAAAATTGCCCGGTTTAACCGCCCTTGCCGCAAAAAAACCCTTTTTTACAAAGTTCTCATTTTCCAGACCAGGGAAAGTCGCAAGGTCCGGTACTCCCAGTGGCGCAGGCCATAGATATACTGCAATCCCAGGGCCATTTGCTGAAAATCCCTGCGGAGTTCAAGGTTCAGTTGCATGGGTCTGTCCTTTTGATCTTTATAGCCCGAATAGCCTGCCCAGGATGCCGAAAGCCGGTATCCTGGCCATTCCAGGTCAGCGCCTAGGGCATAAAGGAAAGCGTCGTTTTGCTGATTGTGATCGTCGTTGGTTTGCCAGGAGTAGAAGCCTGCCATTCCAAAGGGGCGAAACAGTGGGCCTTGCCGATGGCCGAAATCCTTCGAGCAGCTCAGATCGAAAAAGTAACCCGGGCTGTCAGTGTAACGTGCCCCCTCCAGGGGTCCGCCCGAAGCGGTTTTTGTGGCCAGCCTCAGCAGGGTGTTGGGAAAGCTCCGGCCCTTGGAAAGCTGCACCAGGGTGGTGATGTACAGATCGCCCGCAGCATAGCCTTTCCCGTCTTCGAGGCGGGCGAGGCGTTCGTTGCGTATCTCTTCCGTGAAGGCAAAACGTTCCAGCATCACCCCATACACCTCAAGGGCAATCTTCCCCTGGCTGAAGGGCAGCAACAGCCTGCCTGATAGGTCCTGGGTGGGGTCGCCAGGATGAAAATGTGCTGAGGCCGACAGTTCCAGCTCGGTGCTGGGCTCAATGAAGCCCCGCTTCACCGCAGGTACGGGCAGGGCGTTAGGCCCCAGGTAGCCGGGCGAGAGGATCATCCAGTGACGCCAGCCCGGATCCCCTGCCTGCCAGCCGTGCAGGGTATTCCACCAGGTATAGTCAACCCCCTGACCCTGACAACAGGCCAGGCTGGCAAAGGAAAGCAACACCAATGTTAGCAAGCGCTTCATCGTGGCAAGGGGCTTTGCGTTTTACCAAAGGTATGAAATGACTGCATACCATAAAAGACCGCCCGAAATTTGTTGAACGATTCCGTTTTTTTTCTTTTCCTGCTTTTTGACGGACATTTCTTTATAAATTGCAAGCCGAATGAAACGGAAAGAGAAATGAAAATAATCATTACCGGCGCCGACGGGATGCTTGGCAGCAACCTCGTCAGGCTGCTTCTCGAACGCGGCCATCAGGTGAGCGCCTTCCTCCACCCTCAAACGAAATCAAAAACCCTGGAAGGCCTGCCCATAAAAACCTTTACGGGCGACATCCTTCAGCCCGAAACCCTGCTGCCCGCCTTCGACGGCCACGATGCGGTGATCCACGCGGCAGCTTCCACCGCCGTATGGCCCGCCCGTTCCGAAAAGGTCCGGAAGATCAACATTGAAGGCACCCGCAACGTCGTTGAGGCCGTCCTGGAAATGCAGATCCCCAAGTTGATCTACGTGGGCTCTGCCAGCTCGGTCAACACACAGCCCAAACCAAGCGACAAATACCCTTTTCCGGGGGCCAAGTTCGGCCTCGACTACATCGACTCAAAATATGAGGCTTATCAGCTGGTGATGGATTTCGTCCGTGAGCGGGGCCTGCCCGCCCTGGCCATCCTGCCCACCTTTATGATTGGCGCCTACGACAGCCTGCCCGGCACCGGAAAGATGATCCTCTCGCTGGCCAGCGGGAAGCTGAACTTCTACACCCGTGGCGGCCGCAACATCATCCACGTGAGGGACGTGGCCACCGCCATTGCCAACAGCCTCGAAAAAGGAGAAACCGGAAAATACTACATTGCCGGCAATGAAAACATCACCTACAAGGACTTCTTTGCCAGGGTAGGTGCTGCCATCGGCAAACCCTATCCCACCCGTGCCGTGCCCTCCTGGGCCGTGAAGCTGGCTGGCCTGGCAGGCGACCTGAGCGGGATGATCCTCAGAAAGGAACCCCTGCTGACTTACCCCATGGCCCGCATCGCCTGCGAAGAACAATATGTCGACAGCACGGAAACCGTCAGGGCACTCGGCATGCCCCAGACCGACATCTCCCTTGCCGTGAAGGAAAGCTACCAATGGTTTCTCGACAATCATTACCTGTAAACCCCATTTCCTATGACCCCTTTAAAAGCACTCGACCTCTCCTGGCACGAAGGCCATCTGGCC
Organism: Bacteroides sp.; assembly: GCA_036351255.1. Taxonomy (NCBI): domain Bacteria; kingdom Pseudomonadati; phylum Bacteroidota; class Bacteroidia; order Bacteroidales; family Bacteroidaceae; genus Bacteroides; species Bacteroides sp. The sequence continues at coordinate 8,322 of JAZBOS010000092.1, read as the reverse complement.
GTCTTTTTGCCCATCATTTTGGCCACAGTTTTTTTTATCGTCTTTTGGTTCACCTCCAAATCGGGCAAGGTGAAGGACTGGTTCTACCGCAGGGCTGATGCCGATGAGGCCTCTGTCAACCACATCACCTTCAATCGCGTCGTGGGTTTTGCAGCGATGGGGGTGATGCCCGCCCTGGTCCTGATGCTGGCGCTGCCCGGCACCACCCTGGCCAGCCTTGGACTAAAGCACAGCGCCGATACGGCCCTGTTCTCGTTGATTTGGACGCTGATCCTGTCGGCCCTGGTCATTCCCCTGGCCCTGGTGAGTGCCCGCAAGCCTAAAAACCTGGTCAACTATCCCCAGATACGCGCCAGGGTCTGGACCAACCGCATCGTGCTGATCAACGCCCTGGGCTGGGCCCTCTATCTCTTTGGCTATGAGTTTCTCTTCCGGGGGGTGCTGCTGTTCCCGCTGGTGGAACAGATGGGCGTCTGGCCGGCCATCGCCGTCAACATCGCCCTCTACTCGGCCACCCACATCCCCAAGGGGCTCGAGGAAACCATAGGCGCCATTCCGCTGGGGCTGGTGCTCTGCCTGCTCACACTGGCCAGTGGCACCATCTGGATTGCCTTCCTGGTACACCTCGCCATGGCCTGGACCAATAGCTTCACGGCTCTGAAGTTCCATCCTGACATCCATTACCAAAAATCCCGCATATGAGCCGCAAACTGTTTGAAGGCAAGGTGGCCATCGTGACGGGCTCAAGCCGTGGCATCGGCAAAGCCACCGCCCACATGCTGGCCGAACACGGGGCTTCGGTGGTGCTTAACGGCCGGAATATTGAAAGACTGGCTGCGGCCGAAAAAGAGCTGCTGGCCATTCACGACCGGGTGCTCAGCGTGCCTGCCGACGTGTCTTCCCCTGAAGGGGGGCGACTGCTGGTGGAAAAGACCCTCGAGCGCTTTGGGCAGATCGACATCCTGGTCAACAATGTGGGCGTCTCGATGCGTGGCCGCTTTGCCGATCTCGATCCTGCGGTCTTTGAAGCCATGTTCCAGAGCAATGTGGCGGGGGCGGTCAGCCCTTCTATAGCCGCCATGCCCAGCCTGAGGAAGGCCAATGGCAGCCTGGTATTCATTACCAGCCTTGCTGGCATCCGGGGATTGCCAGGCCTCTCGGCCTATTGCTCGGCCAAGATGTCGCTGCGGGCCATCGCCGAAAGCATACGCATCGAAGAGAAAAGCCACGGCATCCACGTGGGATTGATCTACGTGGGCTATACCGAAAACGAGGCAGGCAAGGAAACCGTGGCAGCCGACGGTTCGCTGGTGAAGATCGAACGGCGCGCGGGGAAAGGCGTGCAGACCATGGAGTCAGTGGCTGAGGCGGTTTTCAACAACCTGAGAAAAAGAAAATTCATCAGCGTCCTCACCCCCATCGGCAAGCTCAACGCCCTGATGCAGCGATTGTCCCCACGCTTGGTCGAACGAATCATCCTGGCGAACCTGGGGAAATTTGAGGCACGCAGCAAGTAAAGGTCAGGAGTTCAAAGTTTAAGGTTCAAGGTTTAAGGTTTAAAATTAGCAGCCCGAACTCCCTCTTTGGAGGGGGTGGGGGGAGGTTTTTGATTTCAGATCAGCGATTAACGAATGATGATTTATGATTTGTCCCCAAAAAAGGCAGTGCCCGAACTCCCCCTTTGGAGGGGGTTGGGGGGAGGTCCTTGATTTCAGATCAGCGATTAACGAATGATGATTTATGATTTGCTCCCAAAAAAGGCAGTGCCCGGACTCCCCCTTTAGAGGGGGTAGGGGGGAGGTTCTTGGAAATGCCTGAGACTTTTGATTTCAGAACAGGGATTAACGAATGATTTTTTTTTAAATTTAACCATAAATTGTCAGGGCCCGGGCTCCCCCTTTGGAGTGCTTGTCCGCTAGCCAGCGGAGGTGTTGGGGGGAGGTTAGATGAAACACACGGAAATTCCATACAATCCGAAACTTAAAGAATTTGCAAGGTATTTGCGAAAAAACAGTACCCTTGCAGAAATCCTGCTTTGGAATAAAATAAAGGGCGAATCCTTTGGGGTTCAATTTAAAAGGCAGGTCCCGATTGATGAATTTATTGTCGATTTTTTCTGTCATGAACTCATGCTGGTCATCGAAGTGGATGGATACAGCCACGATTTCAAATACGAATACGACCAACAAAGGCAGAAAAAGCTGGAGAACCTGGGTTTTACTATTATTCGTTTTGGTGATCAGCAGGTCAAAAAAGATATGTTCAATGTATTAAGGACCCTGGAAATTAACATTGATAAACTCAAATCTGAAAAACAAGGGGTTGTGGTAAAAAACAGAACCTCCCCCCAACCCCCTCTAAAGGGGGAGTAAGACCCCAAACCTTAAACCTTAAACCTTTAACCTTTAACCCCTAACCTCAAACTCCAAACCCCCTTTTATTCAGCAGTTTGTGAGCTTGAGATATTGTTGAGGCTGTAGCCGTCGTTCGTTCCCTCTAGGTCCCTGAAGGCGACATAAACCCTGATTTTTTCGTCTTCCTTCACGGGAGGCAGCTTGATCGTGGCTTGTCCCTTGCTTCGCTGTCCGGCATTGTAATTGTCGGTGGCGTCGAGGGTGGTGGTGTTGAGGGCCAGCATCAGGACCTGGTCAGTGGCTGAATAAGGCTTGCCCTCCTCAGGTTCGCCCCAGCTGACCTGACCTGTATTGCCGTCGATGGTCAGGATGAGGTCCCGGGCCCCGGCCCGCTCGCCGAGGCTCATCGTAAGCCAGTCCAGGGTTTCGGGGGCCGCGGACTGGTCATAACGCGCCAGGTTTTCCGACAGCGCCCGCTGGAACACGTACCTGCCCCCGGCCACATCGCGGAAACCCGCCTGCAGGAATGGCTTCACGCCCTGTACCACATTCATGACCCGCGCAAATTTACCCTGTGCTGCCTGAAGGGCTGGTGAGGCCGGACCCCGCCTCCCGGAAGGCTTATTCCTGACAATGGTCTTGCCGTTCATCTGGTAGATCACCATATTGCGAATGCGGCCCTGGAATTCGCCTAAGAACCCCTTTCTTGTGTATGCCATAGCTGTCAATGTTGTATGAAATCCGTTTTCAAAGATAATCAAATTTGAAATAAAAACGTAGTTTAAACGGGTTTTAGACGCTTTAAACCGTTTAAAACCCGTTTAAACTACGTCTCAAGTACAAAGAATGAGAGAAGGAAAAACGGGGGAGAAAAGGAATGAGTCATTGCTATACACTGGAAATGCCTGAATTCAGCCGCCATAACTCATTTTCCTCCCCGGTTTTCGGGTCTTTTTTTTCCTAAAAAAGAGGGGAGCATGTGCCCATTCCCCCTTGAAAATCAAATTTGTCAATCAGAAAATGGATTTGTATCGATATATTCTTTACATTTGAACATCAGGCCAACGGGGTTATGAATCATCTACTGTCTGGTGATCAGGGATTTATTGAAAAGCTCACCGACATTGTCCTTGCCAATCTTTCCAATGAGCAGTTCGGTGTCAGCGGGTTATCGCTGGAGGCGGGTTTAAGCCGCTCGGTTTTGCACCGCCGTTTGCGTGCCATCAGCAATCAAAATGTCAGCCAGTTCATCCGCGAGATCCGCCTGAAGGAGGCCCTGAAGTTGCTCAAGCAAAGCGAAGACTCCGTAGCCGAGATAGCCTACAAGGTGGGTTTCGGCAGCCCGGCCTATTTCAGCAAATGCTTTCACGCGTATTTTGAATGCACGCCCCTGGAGGCCAAAACCAGGGACTTCCCGGGGATCTTGCCAGGGGCCGAACCCGAGGAAGTGTCACCGGAAAGCCCCCCGGGGGAAGTGAAGACCCGGAAATCGCGTAAGATTCTGGCCCTGGCCGCTTCGGTGTTTTTGTTTCTGCTGGCCGCCTGGGTGCTTGTCAATGTGACCGTGGGCCGTAACCCCCTCGAACTCCCGGGCGGAAAGGCTAGCCAGGCCTCGGTGGTGGTGCTGCCCTTCAAGAACTTCTCGGGTGATCCGGAGAACCAGTACCTGGCCGACGGACTGATGGAAGACATCCTCAACAACCTTTACAAGGTGAGCGAGCTGCGTGTGATCTCGCGCACCACCTCCGAATATTACGGCCACAAAGATTTGTCGGCCCGCGATATTGCCCGCGAGCTGCATGCCGCCAATGTTCTGGAGGGGAGCATCCGTCGCCACGGTGACCAGTTGCGTGTGAGCGTCCAGCTTATTGATGCGGATCGTGAAGCGCACCTCTGGTCGGAAAATTACGATCGCGCCATTGGGGATGTACTGGGTATCCAGACCGACATTGCCCTGCGGGTGGCCGAGAAGCTCAATGCCCTCATTCCCCGGAAGGAGATCCGGCAGATGGGGCTGGCGCCCACCCAAAACCCTGAAGCCTACAATCATTTCCTGCGCGGGCGCTTCCTCCTTTACCAGGCGGCCACCGAACAAAGGGCTGACATCAACCGCACAGGCCTGATGAACAGCCTGCAGTGCTTTGAAAAAGCCATCGCTGCCGACCCGGGTTTTGCCCAGGCCTATGCCGAGCTGGGCAATGCCTGGCTCAACCTCTCGGCCTGGGGCTGGTACCAGCCCTATGAGGAGGGCATTGAAAACGCCCGGAAATATACCACCCGGGCGCTGGAGCTGGATCCGGACTGCGCCGTGGCCCATTGCATCCGGGGGACTTACCTGGTGTGGCCCGGGCGCCAGCTGGAAGAGGGGCGAAGGGAACTTCTTACCGCCCTTCGACTGAATCCCAACTACCCCTATGCGGTCCAGATCATGACCCAGCTGCTGATGATCACGGGACCCATCGAGGAATCACGCCGATACATGGACCGCGCCCTCGAGCTCGAGCCATATTTCTGGGTGGTGCACAACCTCAACGCCTGGGTGTATTATTTTGAGGAAAAGTACGATCTGGCCCTGGAAGCCTGCGAGACCGCCCACGACCTGAACCCGGGCTTTGTGGAAAACCGCTGGTTGTTTTTCCTGAACTATGCCAAGACAGGCCAGGGAGCACTGGCGGCACAAACCCTGGGAGAGATCGCCTCCTTGTATCCGGGGGTCACGGGTTTGCCTGATGAGATCATGGAGGCTTACCAGCAGGAGGGGATCCCGGGCTTGTTCCGCTGGATGACCGCCCTCAACCAGGAGCGACCCATCCCCGTGCCCGGCATGAACGGCCACCCCTATTTCCTGGGCTGGTGGTCGGCCCTGGCCGGCGATGCCGAGGGGACCATCCACTGGTTCCAGGTGAACCTGGAACAAAAAATTCAGCTGGGCCACTATTTTTATCTCATTGCCACCAACCCCGATTTCGACTTCCTGCGCCAGGATCCCCGCTTCCTGGCAATCGTCGACACAATGGGCCTTACCCCTTACCACTACCGGGCCCAAAGGTGACGCATGCCCTGATCTCCTTGCCTGGCCTGCTTTCTGCAACATAAGTTAAACGATTGTTTTTTTTCTGCAATCCTTTGCAACAAGGGTGCTATGCACCCGGCGGCGATTTTTTGGAACTTGCTTCCGAATCAGATCGTCTGATTTTTGTAGAACCAAAAAAGGAATAAAGATGAAAACAATGAATAAACTGTTGCTGATCCTTGGATTCGCAGGCCTGATGGTGTCGTGCGAAAAGGATTTGCCCTTCGGGAGGGAAGGGCAGGACATTGACCTAAAGGACCAGGCGGACGTAGCGGTCTTTATGGTAACCCCCAGCGGGGGCGATGACACGCCCGCCATTTACGAGGCGATTATGGATGCCCAAGCCGCCGGGCCCGGCTCGGTGGTCCAGCTGTGTGAGGGCGAGTATCACCTGGGCCTGATGGAAATCCGCGATTTCTATGGTGCCCTCATGGGGGCCGGGCAGGACAAAACAATCATCACGGCACAAACGGGTCTTGACATTGATCCCCTATGGGCGTCTAACCAGTTGCCCGACCTGGTCAAATTTGTCGGGGGCGACGTACACATCAGTCACCTGACCATCCAGACGCCTCCCGGGGCTGTTTCCACCGGGGGACCTGGCTGGGGCCATGTCACCTGCCTGATGAGTTTCACCACAGGCAATGCCCAATACGAACTTTACAATGATGACCGCACTCTGAATGCGGTGATCGACCATGTGTCCTTCAAGGGCCAGTACCTGGAAGGAGGCGCAGGGTTTTATTATTACACCTATAACTGTGCCTATGCCTTAAGGACCGGGGTCGATATCCGCTCCGCAGATGCAGGGACCATCCCCAGGGCTAAAGTGGACATTAAAATCACCAATTGCGACTTTGATACCTTCATCTACGGGACAGTCATTGAGGACCTGAAAAACAGCAAGGTGGTCCTTGGAGAGAAAAACAACGGGAACGTGTTCAACAACCTCGAACAAGGGGGCGGCGTCTGGGAAAGCCGGGCCATGGATATCCTGGTGGAAGGCAATACGTTTAATGTGCCCGAACTATGCTGGGGCTTTGACTACAATGACTATCCCTATTATGCCCAACTGCAAGATGATCCTGAGACCACCACCTCGCTTTGCAACATCCGGAACAATGTCTTTAACCTGAACACTGCCGATTATGCCATTTATTTTCGTAATCAGCGGCATTTCACGCATCCCGGCGAAAAGCCGGTGGCTTTCCAGGTCAAAAACAACAAGTTCAACATGACGGATGGGTACCCCATTGGCATTTATTCGCAGGTGACCAAGGGAGCGGTGATCCGCAACAATAAATTCAGCGGTTACGGATGGGTAGGGCTTTACCTGACCCTTTACAGCCAGGGTGGCCTGGTGCTGGGCAACAACTTCTCGACCGCCCAGTTTGACGGGATTGCCCTGTTTCTGGATTCCAACACCCAGGATTGGACCGTGGTGGGCGGCAATCTCAGAGAAAGTGCCATTAACCTGGGTATCAACAACGTGATCACCGGGATGAATATGTCTGAGATGGGTGAGCCTTTGGGCCGTGCCATTTCCGACAAGATCACCCATATGAATCATTTGATGCATTAATTAAACCTGGCAAAATGGTGTAAAGAAAAAACTGCCGCCCGATGTCGTGTCAATACCCTGATCTGATTCATTCCTATGGTAGAACAGCACTGGCGCAGTTGGCCCTCTGCCCGGGAACACCTGAAGAGGTTTCCCGGGGCGGAGGGGTTCTTTAACGAGCATTGATGATTATACGCATCATCAATGGAAGGGTGAAACAAACCTGGTGAAAGGCAAAATGTAAATTTTGACAATTGATAAGTCTCATTAATTAAAAATCGAAGATGATGAAAACACTGCAAAAAATTTTCTTATGGATGGCTGTAATCAGCCTGGTTGCGTCTTGCAACAAAACCGAAGAGTATGCTGAAGATGAAGACCTGCAACTGAAAAGCATGCAAACGATGGAAGTTACGGTTCCTTTTTATGCCAATTTCATTGGCGATTATGTCGGGTTATTTTTACCGGGTGATGAAGGTTTTGAATGTGATCCAATGTTTAATTGCCGTGTTTTGGTGGATGCACAAGGTACGGCGACGCATTTGGGAAAATTCACAGTCCATTTTGACTTTTGTGCCTGTGGCCCCGACGATCCCGAAATAGAGGGAACAGATCAGCAATATGGGCCAACGGAGGTCTGTCTTGTTGCCGCAAATGGTGATAAGTTGTTTGTATCCTGCGGCGGGAGCGTGGTGGACGGGAGATTGCCGCATCACCCGGAAGATGTGAGTAGTTATTGGAGAGACCCGTTTGTTATTACCGGGGGCACCGGAAAATTTGAAGGAGCGACTGGTGGCGGATTGACCGACGATTACAACAGGGACTCGTTTCCGGCCAACTCGTTCCACCATTGGAGGGGAAACATTACCCTGAAAAAAGGGAAGCCCTGACCGGAGGGTTTTAAGTTTTGTTGACTTAGTTAAGCGTTGGTTAACGCAGAGAGCCACCTTCCAGGGTGGCTCTTTTTTGTTGTGAAAATGAAGTAATAAGTGAATCATTTCCGGTGGTAATCAATGGTTTATAAATCTGTAAAACCCTGATATAATTCTTGCCGACAGGTTCTAAATTTACCGGTACTTCTTCACAAAAGCGTTCATCAAAAAGCTTAGCCATGAGCAGGCGGAAAACATTCTTCCTTTGTTTGCTGCTGTGTTTTGGCGTTCATGCCCTTTTCGGCCAGGAGGCAGTGGTGCCGGCCGGGGGCAATGCCACGGGCAGCGGCGGCTCGGTCAGCTATACGGCAGGCCAGGTTTTTTATCTTATTCATTCCGGACCTTCGGGCTCGGTGAGCCAGGGGGTGCAGCAGCCCTACGAGATCTTTGCGGTTGGGGTCG
>JAZBOS010000091.1 GCA_036351255.1 Bacteroides sp. | reverse complement strand
GCGGATTCCTGAGTTGATGCAGGAAGGGATATTTGAGCTGCCGGCCTACACCTTCAGTGGCGAGGTGCATCCGGCCATCAAGGTGGTCCAATGGCTGGGTTTTGATTATCCTACCATTATCTATCATCACGGCAACAATGAGAACCCCTTTGCTTTCAGGGAACACGCCAAAAACACCTTTTACCAGATCTTTATGAAATGGCCCCGGCGAATCCCTGCCAACCTGATCGTTGTGAGGGCGCCTTTTCACCACGGGAAACTCAAGCCCTTCCTGGAAAAAATGACCGAGTTAAATCATTTCATGACCATGATGGCGGTATCTGTCAGAATTACGGAGTGGGTGATTCGTCAGTTCAGACGCAGAAGTCAATCGGCCATTTTGGTTACAGGCCTGAGTCTTGGGGGTTGGGTTACCAATCTTCACCGAGCTTATTACAATTCAGCCCAGGCATATATCCCCATTATGGCGGGTGCGAAACTGGATGAGGTATTCCTGACTTCCTCCTACAGGAAATTAAGCGGGAAGCTGGCGCTTACACACCCTGAGATCATAAAGGAAAAGCTGTCCTTTTACAGCAAGTTCCGCAGGGTAACCACTTCCAACCTCTACCCCTTGCTGGCCCGTCACGACCAATACGTTGACTATTACGTTCAGAAACCTGCTTATAACGGTTTTCCCTTGAGGACCATCGACACCGGCCATATTACCGGAACTTTGCGCCCCTCCCTGTGTCGCGAGCACATCCTGGAGGTGCTTCAGATGCATTCCTGAATAGCCAAGCAATAACCTCAAAAACATTCACCATGAAAACCATTGCCACACCTGTTCCATTAAAGGAGCGGATCGTTCTGCTTGATGTTTTGCGCGGGCTGGCCATCTTTGGCATCCTGATGGTCAACATGCAGCTTTTCATCAAACCCATGAGCCACATGCTCCTGGGCTTCCAGGAAAGCGCTCCCTTGGCCGACCGTCTTTCGGTCATTTTTATCAAATTCTTTTTCGAGGGCAAGTTTTATGTGCTGTTTTCACTTCTATTTGGTTACGGGTCTTACCTGTTCATGCACAAAAGCACCGCTGAAGGCAGCAGCATTCTGCCCTTGTACCGACGCCGGATGTTTTTCCTCCTGATTTTTGGCATCCTGCATGTAGTGTTACTCTGGCCGGGCGATATCCTGGTGTTCTATGCCCTCTTCGGGTTTCTCCTGCTGGCATTTCGCAAGGTTTCTGATAAGGGTCTTTTGAAATGGACGGTATGGCTGATGATTATCCCTACGCTGATTACGGCCCTTTTTACCCTCTTGGTCAGTCTTATGCTTAAAATACCGGAGGCAGCCCAGGCCATGGAGGCCAATTTAGAAGGCAGCGCTGGCGTTTTTCAGGGCATTGCAGACAAGGCTTTTTCGGCTTACACCGAGGGCAGCTACAGAGAAATGGTGAGGATGCGACTGTACGAATATCAGGTTCTTTTACCGGGTGTTTTGTTCTTTTACCCGGTGGTGCTGGCCATGTTCCTGTTGGGGCACCTGGCGGCACGACAGGAACTGATGCGCGATCCGGGGGCTCATCTCCCCTTCTTCCGCAAAACAGCAGCCTGGGGTGCTGGCATCGGCTTCCCCATGAGCCTCCTTTTTGTGTTTACCTATATGAACATGAGTACCAGCCAAATGGACATATACCAGGTGCTTAACCTCTTGGCAATGGCTTTCGGAGGAGTTTCCCTCGGAATATTTTATCTGTCAATGGTGGTCATCCTGGTAAGCAAGGGAAATCTAAAGACTTTCAGCTACTGGCTGGCACCCGTTGGCAGGATGGCTTTGACCAACTATTTGCTGCAATCCATCATCTGCACCACTTTGTTTTACGCCTATGGTTTCGGGCTAATGGGCAAGTTAAACAGTTTGCATGGTATTGGGCTGGCCCTGCTGATCTTTGCCCTGCAGATTCCGTTCAGCTATGTTTGGCTCAAGCATTTCCATTTCGGGCCCTTTGAATGGCTGTGGCGAAGCCTGACCTACGGAAAAATACAGCCCATCAGAAAATAATCCAAGACCAAACAGAAATGGATCCCATTTTAAAGAAATTGCAATACAAAGGCCAACCGGAGGTATTTGTGCTGAAGGCACCGGCCTCATTTGAACCACAGATAAAAAGTTTTTCGGAACAGGCAAATGTATACCGGCAACTGGATGATGTCCGCGAGATGGATTATTTCGTGGTATTTCTCACCAAAAAGGAAGAAATCGACCATTTGACGCCCCAGATCGCTCCCTTGCTTAAGGGCGATGCGGTTTGCTGGATGTGTTATCCCAAGGGTAGTTCAAAGAAATACACCTGTGACTTCAACCGTGATACTGGCTGGGAGATCATGAAAAAGTATGATCTGGTCGGTGTCAGCCAGGTTGCCATTGACGAAGACTGGAGTGCCCTCCGGTTTCGCAGGCGGGAATACATCAAGACACTGACCAGAAAATTCGATACCCATTAAGGGCAGGGCTTAGCCAGGATAATGCAAGCCAGCGCCAGGACCCAGAGGAAGATCCAGGAGCACCCAACCGATCAGCAGCAATGACCACAGGATGGTAAAAGCTATGGTGTATGGCAGCATCGTTGATATAAGGGTACCGATACCGGCTTTCTTGTCGTATTTCTCAAAGTACACGATGATCAGTGCGAAGAAGCTCATCATGGGCGAGATGATATTGGTGACGCTGTCACCAATACGGTAAACCGCCTGTGACAATTCGGGGGAATAACCCAGGAGCATAAACATTGGAATAAACACAGGTCCCAGGATAGCCCATTTTGCTGAGGCGCTGCCCATGAACATGTTGATAAAGCCTGACAGCAGGATAAATAACAACAGCAGGGGGATCAGGCCCAGGTGCATTTCCTGCAGTACTGCAGCTCCCTTAACCGCAATCAAAAGGCCCAGGTTACTCCACTTGAAATAAGCTACAAACTGGGCCGCAAAAAACACCAGCACCATAAAGGCAGCCAGGGTTTTGAAACTGTCGACCATCCCCTTGACCACATCGGCATCCGATTTAAACTTGCCGGTGATAAAACCATAGACCACACCCATGGACCCTGCAAAGATAAAAAGAAAGCCAATAAACCCCTTTAAAAGCGGGGAGCGAAGCATTGAGTTTTCGGGTCCGCGCAGGAATCCATTCTCAGGTAAAAGGCCAATAAGCACCAGGGCCACCCAGACACCCATCACGATCAATACCCAGTTCAGAGCCTTACGTTCTTTGAGTTCCAGCGGCTGGAGGACTTCCGCCTTCACCTCTCCCTGGTAGGTTCCCAGACGAGGTTCTACAAAGCGTTCAGTAACCCAGGTTCCCGAAAGGGCGATGATAAAGGTGGAAGCCACCATGAAATAATAGTTGGCTGTAGGCAGCACATAATAGGTGTCATCGAGGATACGTGCCGCCTCGGTGGAAAGGCCTGCAAGCAAGGGATCAATGGTACCGATAAAGAGATTCGCGCTGAACCCCCCCGAAACACCTGCAAAAGCTGCAGCCATGCCTGCAATGGGGTGTCTTCCCACTGAATGAAAGATGATGCCCCCCAGGGGAATAATCAACACATATCCCAAGTCGGAAGCAATATTAGAAAGAATCCCGGCAAAAACCACTACAAAGGTAAGCAGCTTGGCAGGGGATTTGAGCACCATCAATCGAATGGCCGCACTAATTAATCCGCTGCTTTCTGCAATACCAATTCCAAGTAAGGCTACCATCACAATGCCAAGAGGAGCGAATCCGGTATAGTTATCCACCATCTCCAGAATAATGCGGTGTATTCCTTCTTTGGAAAGCAGGTTAACTGCCTTGATCTCTTCGCCGGTGGCAGGGTGAATGGCCGTCCAATCAAGCCAGTGGCCAATCAATGAGAGGAGCAGGGCAGAAATGGCCAGGAGGGCAAACAAACTGGCAGGGTGCGGCAGGGCGTTGCCTGCTTTCTCCACGAATCCGAGAAATCCGGAGAATTTGCTTTTCTTCTTGGTCATATTTCTTGGTTTTTGGACTTACAAAAACGTCTTTAATCAACCAGGTCGTAGCCGTGGTTTTTGCCTTTCTCAATGGCCGGAATACCCTCTTGCAGCCAAATGGGTGCGGGGGCTCCTTTCAGAAAATGATCGAAGAACTGATACATCCTGACGGAGAGATCCATGCGGTTGGGCCATTTGGTCAGGTTATGCGCTTCATCGTTATAAACCAGCAACCAGGCGGGTTTCGACAGCCTGCGCAGGGCCATGAAGAACTCAATCCCCTGATACCATGGAACGGCACCATCGGTGTCGTTGGCCATAATCAATAAGGGAGTCTCAATCTTATCGGCAAAAAACACCGGGGAATTCTCGATGTAGCGGAAAGGCTTCTCCCAAGGGGTACCCCCGATGCGGCTCTGGGTTTGTTCATACTGGAATTGCCTGCTTCGGCCACTTTCCCAGCGGATGCCGCCATAGGCGCTGATCATATTGCTGACGGGCGCTCCAGCCATGGCCGCCTTAAACAGGTTGGTTCGTGTCACCAGGTAAGCGATCTGGTAGCCACCCCAGCTTTGGCCCTGAAGTCCCATGTTCTCCCGGTCAATAAAGGGGTAGCGTTCAAGCATTGCCAGGGTTCCGCTCATGATGGCATTATAGGCACTCTCGCCAGGGAAGCCATCTTTGTAAGTGATGTCGGGGATAAAGATCACATACCCGTTGCTGGTGCAGTATGGCCGGTTAATGGTGGAACGGCTGGGGGCAGGAATGATATGCGAGTGCAGGCCGTCGGACGACTTTTCGTAAAAATAAACAAGTAAGGGATATTTCTTGTTGGGATCGAAGTCCTCCGGCAGGTAAAGCAGGCCCTGGAGCTTCTGGTGATCGAAATCAAGCCAGTCGACCAGTTGAACGCTGCCCCAGTAATAGCCATCCTGCTGGGGGTTGGCATCGGAGATGCGTACTTCACTGCTAAGGTTGGCATCGCCTGTCCATAGATTGCTGTATTCATTGAAGGTGGAGCGGCGCCAGATATAACGTTCGGCATTTTTGGCCTTCTGAAGCTGGCTGAAAGCAGCATCTTCAAACTTCAGGGTGGTGAGCTGGCCGTTTTCCAGAGCAAAGAAGCCATCCTGCTTATCAACAACATCAAAGCCTTCAAAAATCAGGCGATCATCCAGCCGGAAGAAGTACTCATCCGGATTAAGGTTCTGAATGCGGAAACGAATTTCATTTTCACGACCGTAGCCCTGGGTAAGGTTTTCAGGATTCTTCCTTCCCGCCGGGTCTATTTTCCAGATATCGAAGCGGTCATTGATCAGAATAAAGTCATCGTTTTCGGTCCATCCGCTGAAGCCATAGGGGCCGGCTTCAGCCGGCATATCATGATCTTCATCGTGGAATGCAAACGGAATACTGGCCGTAAGGCTTGAAGTGGTGCCCTTATCAATGTCATAAACCATCCATTGCCGCACCCCTCCATCAAACCAGGTAACATATTTCCCTGCAGGTGAAAGCATAGGCCTTGACCGCAGACCTTCCATGATAAGTTTGCGGCTGCCATCCAAAAGGTTCACCAGGTAAAGGTCACGGGATGCTGAGCCTGCCCAGCTGGATTCAATTTCATAAGGCAAGCTGGAGGAACCAAGTCCGTGGGTCAGATCGTTATCACGGTCAAGCATGAGATCGGGCATATCCTCATCGGCAAGCTGGACAAATTTTTGCTGGCGTATATGATACACTGCCAGATAGTTGCGGTTGCGATCGCGACGAAGGCTGGAAAGCTGCTGCGTATGGAGCACCGGTTCTTGCCAGTGCCAGAGGTCAAGGGAATAGCGTTCTTCGGGGAGGAGGGTGTCTTTCTCTTCAGTAACAGGAGCGGGGGCAGTGCCCAGGAAAAGTCGCTGGCCATTTTTAGAGAAATAGGGCTTGCGGTTTTCATTGGGACTATAATCGGCGGGCATGCCCTGGGTGTCGCGGTCGATAATTTCTTCAAGTCGGTTACGTCTTTGCTCCCAGAGCCACAAGCCATAGACTTTAGCATCACCAGTATCGGTGCTGTGAAGCCAGGCAAGCTGGGAACCGGCAAAATCTACATTCAACTCCCTGATCTCCCCTTCACGTTCATCTATAACGTTCTCAAGCTGAGACTGGGTTTCGAATACGACCACCTTCTTTTGCTTCAAGGTATCACCCTGGTTGATCTCAGCAACCCCTGCTACAAGATTCCCCTGGGGGGAGATCAGGTATTCGCCGATGTCATTGATTTGATGAAGGGTCCCGTCAAGCGGATTGAATACAAAGAGGTTCTTGGTCTTGGGGGGTTCCTTTACTTCCAGTGAGTCTGCCGGAGGATCCTGGTCCTCAGGCTCAGGTTCAGTGCTCCTTCTCCGGTTGTTTTCACCGGCGGTATTGTCAATATGATATACCATCCAGTCAGATGGTTCTTCGGGCAGTGCGAAAGTCACCGGGCCGGCAAACTTCTCAAGGGAGCGATCGGAGAACCTGAAGATACCCAGGGAATCGGAGGGCATTTCCTCTTTTTTCTTTTTATCAACCTTGGCCTGCCGCACCACGGCTTGCTGAGGCTTGATATAAAAAGCGACATAGCCATTTGCTGGAGAGACGGAAGCCCGGTAGCCGCGGGGCACACGAACTTCTTCTCCACTTCCAAAGTGGTAGATCACCAGTGTACCATCACCGTCCTGGGGGTTCACCTCATAGACCAGCCATTGTCCGTCGGGCGAGAGCTGCTGGCCCGAAATGGTATTCCAAATGGCATAATCATCGTGAGAAAGCCGTTTTTTCTCCTGTGCAGAAGCAAGGAAAACGAATGACAAAGCAAAAAACAAGATTATACTTGCCCGAAATTTCATGGTTGTAGTTTTTTAGGGTTAAAAATCGGGCCCTAAAATATAAAAAAATCATGAAAACGGCAGCAATAAATGAAAAGCTAACGCGGGTCAATCGTCGAGTTTCACATCTTCCAACTCAGCATCCTCGTCAATATCGTCGTCTTCGTCGCGATCGTAGTCGTCCTTGTCGTCATCTTCCATCTCGTCCCCATCTTCGGGGGATGGCTTAAATATTTCAGACTTAATGGAGGAAGCTTTCTTTACATCGCGCAGACCTTCTTCGCGCTTGTTGGATTCGAGGTAGGCGTCAGCGCGCGCCAAAATGGCATTCAGGTTTTTGGGGTCGAGTTTAATGGCTGTACTCAGGAACTCGATGGCTTTCTTATACTCTTTTCGCATCAAGGCCACCATGCCTTTCCCAGTCCAACCTTCAGGACATGATTTATCAATATCAATAGCCTTCTCAAAGGCCCTCAGGGCTTCATCGTAATCTTTCATCAACAGGTAAACCCCGCCCAAATCCAACCAGGCTTCCAGATTTTCTTCTGTCAAGCTGATGGCCTTCTCCAGGTCTTTTACGGCATCCTTATACTTTTCCTCGGCGCCGCGCAGTAAACCCCTGACATGATAAGCCCGGTGATCCTTGCTGTCGAGTTTGTTCATGGAGGCCAAATCTTTTAGTGAGGCCTCGAAATCATCTGACCGGAAAAGGCAGCATGCCCTTCCATAGAGCGCTTCGATATTCTCGGGTTCTTTATCAAGCAAATCTGAAAACATCTCACCAGAGCCTTCAAAATCTTTTTTGAAGAACTTTTGCCAGGCCTTTTCCAGAAAACTGTTCTGTTCTTGTGGGTTGGTTTTGTTCATTTCAGGCTGAATACGTATCATCTAATAAAAATACAAAACAATTTGGACAGAGTCAATGCATATTCCCGCAAAAAAACGCATGGGAGAAACCAGGTTTGACCGGTTCAAATATAATCAACCTATTGAAAAGGAAAAAAAATAAGGAGAAATTTAAAAAAGAGGAAAGGATTCAATTTCCCCGAAGCAATGGCAAGCGGGATTTTGTTACTTTTGAAGAAAAAGGGATATGTGCGGAATTGTAGGATTCTTTTCACGGAAGAGTTGGCTGTCAGAGGGAGACTTGCGGCGAATGATCGGGTCGGTAGCCCACCGGGGGCCAGATGCAGAAGGCTCGTTTCTGGAAGACTCTGTTGGATTAGGGCACCGTAGGCTTAGCATCATTGATCTTTCGAAGGCTGCCAATCAGCCCATGTATTCGCATTGCGGCCGCTATGTGATGGTATACAATGGTGAGATCTATAATTTCCGCGAGATCCTGGAAGAAATCGTTAAAGAACAACCCGATTTTGTCCTAAAAACGAGTTCCGACTCTGAGGTGATCATTCAAGCATTCGCTTTGTGGGGAAAAGCCTTTACCTCGCGTCTTAACGGGATGTTTGCCATTGCCATTTATGACCGGCAGGCGCACAAGCTATTCCTCTTCCGCGACCGCATGGGCATTAAGCCTCTTTATTATTATTACGATGGCGAACATTTTGCCTTTGCCTCCGAGCTAAGGGGACTGATGGCCGTTTCGGACATCAAGGAAAAGTTGAGCCTGAACCGGCAGGCTGTGGCCCTGTTCCTGCACCTGGGTTATATCCCCTCGCCCATAAGTATTTTTAATGAGGTTAAAAAATTCCCTGCAGGAAATCTGGCCACCGTTGACAAGGATGGTATAAGCATCACACCGTGGTGGCAGCCTTCGGCAAAGATTGAATCCTCAGTGATCTTTGATGAAGGCGAAGCCCTGGAACGTTTTGAAGATTTACTCAAAAGTTCGGTTCGGTATCGCTTAATTTCCGACGTCCCCTACGGCGCTTTCCTCAGCGGTGGTATCGACTCAAGCCTGGTAACCGCCATTGCTCAGCAGGAAAATCAGGAACCCCTGAGCACCTTTACCATTGGTTTTCCTGAGACTAAATACAACGAGGCCGACTTTGCCCGGACCATGGCAGCCCACCTGGGCACCCGCCACAATGAGTTTATCGTGACCGAGCAGGAAGCCCTTGAATGGCTGCCTACCTTTTTCGACACCTACGACGAGCCCTTTGCCGATTCATCAGGTATCCCCACCCTGCTGGTGGCCCATATGGCACGAAAGCAGGTCACCATGATCCTGACGGGGGATGGCGGCGATGAGCTTTTCATGGGTTACGGCGCTTACAAATGGGCCGAAAGACTGGGGAGCAACTATCCACTCTTTTTGCGCAACGCGGCAGCCGGGCTGCTTGAGAAAGGCAACCTGCGGAGCAAACGCGCCGCCATGCTGTTCCGCTATCCCGACATGGAGCACTTTAAGAGTCATATCTTCAGCCAGGAACAGTACTTCTTCTCGGGCAATGAAGTGGAAGACCTGCTGCTTGAGGTGGATGACCTTCCGGCCATGCAGGAAACCTTTCCCAGCCTGCTGCGCAGCCTGCGGCCTGCTGAACAACAGGCCCTGTTCGATCTGCATTACTACCTCCCCGACGACCTCCTGGTCAAGGTAGATCGTGCCACTATGGCCCACGCCCTCGAGGCCAGGGTACCCCTGCTGGATTACCGCATCGTGGAATTTGCCCTGAACCTCGACTACAAGCTAAAGGTAAAAAACGGGCAGACTAAATGGCTGATGCGGCAACTGCTCAAGAAATATGTTCCCTCAGAACTGTTTGAAAGGCCCAAATGGGGCTTTGCCATCCCCTTGCTGAAATGGCTCCAAAACGACCTGAAATTCCTGGCCGATGAGCATCTTTCGGAGGAGGCCATTAAAAAGACCGGAATCCTGAATCCCGAAGAGGTGAAAAAACTGCTTCACGAATTTTATGTGCAGGGAAAAACATACCTGTACCAGCGAGTCTGGGCTTTGATCGTACTGCAACGGTGGCTGGAAAACAACCCACTTAAGAAAAACCTAACATAAGATTAATGATTCCCTAACAAAAGGTTAACCGCGATTTAACAATCTGGTAACCTATGGTCCTTAGCTTTGTACAAATAACACCAATTAAACAAAAATGCTAAGGATCAGGACGTTACTTTTATCAATAATTTTATTTTCGGCCTTGTTTGGCCATGCTTCAACCCATTCTTCTGAACCCGAATCTGCAGACCCCACCCGGGGAAGCATCAGCGGCAAAGTTGTGGATCAGAAAACCGGAGAAACCATTATCGGGGCCAATGTAATCATTGAAGGAACCATTATTGGGGCGGCGACAGATCTCAACGGCAATTTCCGCATCGAGAACCTCAGTCCTGGAACCTATAACATACAGGTTTCCTTTATCTCCTACGAGCCGGTCATCATTGAAGGCGTGTTGGTGGAAGCCACTAAAAATGCCCGTCTGAATGTGGTACTTGTCGAAAGGGAAATGAACATTGAAGGGGTGCAGGTAACAGCCCGCAGGGTTACGCACACCGAAATGTCGCTCATTACCTCCATCAGGACAAGTAACCTTGTAGTCAGCGGTATTTCGGCCCAGCAGATCAGCCGCTCGCAGGACAGCGACGCTGCAGCAGTGATAAAAAGGATCCCTGGGGTCACCCTGGTGGACAACCGTTTTATAATGGTACGCGGGCTGAGCGAGCGTTACAATGCCAGCATGCTGCACGAGACTTACGCTCCCAGTATGGAAACTGATGTACGGTCCTTTTCTTTTGATATCATCCCCAGCAACCTGGTCGACCGGATCATGATCTACAAAAGCCCCTCGGCTGACCTTCCCGGTGATTTTGCGGGCGGCGTCATCAGGGTATATACCAAAAGCATCCCCGATGAGAATGGACTGCAGGTCTCTTATTCCGGCGGTTATGACCCAGAAGCCAGCTTCCGGGAGTTCCAGAGCCAGAATAACGGCAAGTGGCACTGGCTGGGTTTCAACGACAACACCCATTCGCTGCCAGACGGTTTTCCCGAAAACCTCCGCGCCATTGCCAACAACCAGCAAGCGATAAATCAGGCTGGGCAAGCCTTGAGCAATAACTGGGTCCCGGAAAGTTCGACCAGCAATTTGAATCACAGCCTGCATATATCAGGAGGATATAGTTTCAACCTTGGAAGGGTTAAAATAGGAAATATCAGCGCTGTTTCATACAACAACAGCAGGTCAGTCGACAATGTCGACCGGGCCGACTTCAATGCCTACGACCTGGAGATGGAGCGCAAGTCGTTTATCTATAGCTTTAATGATGAGAAAAACGCACAGAATATCCGTACCAGCCTGATGCACAACTGGTCGGCTCAATTGGGCAAGGGTCACACCATTGAACTGAAAAACCAGTTTTATCAGCTCAGCAACTCAGAATACGTGCTTCGAACGGGGCCGCATTACGACTTCAACTTTAACGCCAGCAACCACTCGTTCCAGCAAATATACCGGGGTCTTTATTCAGGTCAGCTGACGGGTTCCCACGAATTTCTTGAAGGCAAAACCACCATGAACTGGACTGCCGGTTACGGTTACTCTTTCCGCGAAGAGCCCGACTACCGCAGGTACCGTTCCGACCTCGACACCATCACCGGACATACCACGCTTTACGTTCCCTTTGGAGCCGCAGCAGCCTATTTCCTTGGCAGGTTTTATTCTGAGATGGAGGAAAACAACCTTACCGCATCCCTCAACCTGACCCACCGCCTGTCTTTTGATCGTTTCCCGGGTTTTGTCCCTGAATTCAGTGCGGGGTTCTTCTATGAAGACAAGGACCGTTTTTTCAACTCAAGGAACCTTGGTTACGTGAGGGCCAATACCATGCAGTTCGACCAGAACCTGCTGGATAGCAGCATCGATTATCTGTTCCAGCCCGAAAACATCAACACCAGCACTGGGATCAAGATCGACGAACAAACCAACCCCTCCGACTCTTACACGGCCTTCAATACCCTGAAAGCAGGTTATGCGATGCTCACCCTCCCCCTCAGCCAGAAGATCAAACTGATCAGTGGCTTACGGGTCGAGAACAACCGCCAGAGCATGCACAGCTTTTCCCTCAGCAACCAACCCATTGATGTAATTTATCCCGTAACAAGCTGGCTTCCCTCAGCCAACCTGACCTATAACTTTAACAGTAAAATGCTGGTAAGGGCAGCCTACGGGAAGACCCTTAACCGGCCCGAGTTTCGCGAGCTGGCTCCCTTTGGCTTTTACGACTTCAGCTTTAACCTGGTCAAAAAAGGTAACGAATACCTGCAGACCGCCTATATCCACAATGCCGATGTGCGTTGGGAATACTACCCATCGGCCGGAGAGTCCATCTCATTCGGGATGTTTTATAAATACTTCATCAACCCCATCGAGTCGAAGTTCATTGACGGCGGCGGATCGGGGGGCATCAAGACCTTTAGCTACGAAAATGCAGAGAGCGCCATCAGCCAGGGTGTGGAAACAGAGATTCGTAAATCGCTGGAAGGATTCACCGGGATCCCTTTCATCGACGACCTGAGCATCCTTTTCAATGCCGCCGTTATCAAAAGCAATGTCACCCTTGGCAAAGCCGGTGAAGGGCAGCAGGTCACTGACCGCTCGATGCAGGGCCAATCGCCCTTTATTGTCAATGCAGGACTGTATTACCGGAATGAAAAGCACGACCTGATGGTCAACCTGCTTTACAACATCGTGGGCCAGCGGATATTCATCATCGGTTATCACAGCTATCCCGACATTTACGAGATGCCCCGCAACCAAATCGACCTGACCATTTCGAAAAGCATCGGCAACAGGCTGGATTTCAAATTCGGTGTCCGCGACATGCTCAACCAACCCATTGTGCTGATGCAGGATGCCAACCAGGACGGCATTTTTGATATGGAAAAAGACCAGGTCATCCAAAAATTCCAACCCGGTGCACGTTTCTCCCTGGGTATTTCCTATAAACTTTAGGTTCCCTTCAACCCTTTCCCCTCTGTGATCCATCCCTTGTGTTTGCCATTTCCTAAAGAAATGGCACCATTAGGGATGGGATTCGGAGGGGATTCTTTTTAAAATCACACCTTTTCAGGAAGGTGTCAGATTCAAGGTTCAGACGTAGTTCAGACGTAGTTAACACGTAGTTCAGACGTAGTTCAGACGTAGTTAACACGTAGTTCAGACGTAGTTCAGACGTGCATACACGTTTAAACTACGTCTGAAGTACGTCTAAGATACGTCTGATCTTTGTTTAAAATCCTTTTCTGGTACGAACCAAATGTGGAATAGCCGGGGGATTGGAAACCATCTTCAGGAGGTAACCTTCGCTTAACGTATTCATAACATAAAGGTTATAAACCCTTAATAATGAATTAACGGGCCTGGGATAATTTTGCTTCAGAAATTAATTGGAAAATTGTAACCCATTTTAATAAATCAGAAACATGAAAAGAAAATCAAACAAGATCATTCACCAGGCCATTAAAACCTTTGGAATAATGGCCCTGGTCGTTTTTTCAGGCCTGATCCTGTCATCCTGCGAGAAGGATGAAGAGCTCAAGCCGGTGCCTGTTATTTCACTCAGTACGCCTTCGGCCATCAATGCCGCCGGAGAAGAGGTCAGCACCACGCTTTCGATCACCGCTCCCGAGGGGATCAAGTCGCTGAATATCCTTAAGAATGGCGTTCCTGAGCCGGCTGTAGCTTTCAACGGGGAAACCAGCCTTGACTATGAATACAAATACACCGTTGAGAACCTACCCATTGGAAGTGTGATCAATATTTCCTTCACCGCCATCGACACGAAGGACCGCCCTTCTGATATCCAGATTTTTTCAGTCACTGTGGCTTCCAAAGCCATTGTTGAAGTACCTGAAGGCAATATCAGCGGGACCGAGACCTGGACTGCCAACAAGATTTACCGCTTAAATGGCTTTGTAAGGGTTCCTGAAGGGGCCAAGCTGTACATTGAGCCGGGGACACTGATCATTGGCGATCGTGAGTCTAAGGGCACCCTGATCGTCCAGATGGGTGGACAGATCTTTGCGGAAGGTACGGAAGAACATCCCATTGTTATGACCTCTGAGAATGCGCCAGGTTTCCGTGAGCCGGGAGACTGGGGCGGGCTGGTGATCTGCGGCCGTGCGCCCAACAACATTACCGCTTCCACCGGGCTGCCTGTAGAGCTTGAAGGCGGTTACGGTGGTTTCCACGGTGGCGATATCCCCAATGACAACTCTGGCGTGATCCGCTACGTACGTATTGAATATGCCGGGATTCCCATCAACCCCAACGAAGAAGTCAACAGCCTGACATTGGGCAGCGTGGGTTCGGAAACGACCATCGAATATGTGATGGCTTCCTACGGGCTGGATGACGCTTTTGAATGGTTCGGAGGCACGGTGAATGCCAAATACCTGGTGGCTAACCGTAACCTGGACGATGACTTTGATGTGGACCTGGGCTTTTCAGGTAAGGTGCAGTTTGCCGTTTCTGTAAGGGGCGCTGCACTGGCCGACCAGTCGGGATCGAATGGCTTTGAAGTGGACAACAACGGTTCGGGAAGCGCTGCCGAGCCTTTCACCTCGGGTGTATTTGCCAATATCAGCATGATTGGCCCAAAACAAGACCGCGAGACCCCCATCAGTCTTCAATTCCAGCACGCTGCTCAACTCAGGAGGAATTCGCGCATCAGCATTTACAACAGTTATATGACCGGTTATCCCAATGGCCTTTACATTGATGACGACAAGGCCGGATCGGGACAAGCAGCCCTCGATGGGCACCTTCAGATCCGCAACCTTCACCTTGCCGGGGTGAACCACTGGGGCGGGAATGGTTATGGCTCGGAAGGCACTGCTTTTGAAGGCGCTCCTGCCAATGGAGCCCAGCATCCCAACAATCCAAGAGGAGTGGCGCTGAAAAGCCATGCCAACTTCCCCGGAGGACAGGAAGCCTATGAGACCTGGTTCGGCACGGAAGACTTCAATAACCATTTGGTAAGCAAATGGGAAGACCTTGGCATCCAGGCATCCTCGTTTGAACTGGGAGCACCTGCATTTACACCTGCCGGAAGCAGCCCGCTGCTGAACGGCGCCCGCTGGACCAACACGCCAAAAGCCGACGATTTCTTCGAAAAAGTTACATTTGTCGGTGCCTTTGGAGATACCGACTGGACCCAGGGCTGGGGCGAGTGGAACTGCCACATTGTTGAGTATTATTAATAACCATATTTTCCTTTGCAAAAAGTCGGGAAGCCATTCCCGGCTTTTTGCTTTTTAATCAGGAATGCCATGCAAAAACAACAATTTTTTATCCTGGTAATCATAGCCCTTACATTGTCTGCCTGCGGGTTGCAGGGGGAGAAAGAGCAGCCTGTTGAGCCCACAGGGATGGAACTGTATGATCCCGAAAATTACTTTTCGCGGCAGGAAGGAGACAGCCTGATCATTGAACTGGCCACCTATATTGGGGTAAAGCCAGGCGGGGCAACCAGCAAGACCCGTTTTGAGCCCCGTTTCCGCAGCTATTATAAAGAATATTCGAAACAGTTCAGGATGTTGTTTTTGCATAAAACCGGAGAGGGATGGCACTATTATTATCTGCTTCGTCCTGCCAGGGATTTACAGGGGAACAATAGGGGTGTAGGGGGAAAGTTTCTCATAATCAACGGACAAATTACCGCCTTTGAAGAACTCTTCAATACCCCTGCAGGGGATGCGCAAACCCTGGAAGAAATCGGGAAAATCCTCTTCTCTGAGCTGGTTGAAAAAGAAAATGTTGATGGATACCTTGGCAAAAAGCAATACATCCAGTGGCCAGACGAAAGGCTGAAATATGATAAGGTGCTTCACGAATGGCGTTATGATGCACAATAAAAAAAGCCCTGGAAGATTCCGGGGCTTTTTCATGGAAAACAAAACCGGGGGATTATTCAACTTAGTCGGGACAAGGTAACATCTTAGGTTTCTTATTAGGCGGGCCCTGGTTAAAGTGGTAAATCAGGGAAATCTCGTGAGAGCCGCCGGTAGAGTTGATCAGTCGTGAAACTGTCATATCATAACTGTATCCAATGCGGAAATTATTCGTTCGCAGGCCAATCATGGCCACTACGGCATCGTTATTGAAGAGTCCGTGGACATGGTTGTTAAAGATGGGTATTCCCCTGTAAAGAACTCCGAGTGAGATGGGGTTAATACTCCAGTAGATTCCGACGTCCAGCTGATTGTATTTTCCCTGGTTACGGTAAAGCGCGGCAAGGGAAATGCTTTCACCCCGGTCGCCCATCAAGTCGCCCCCGAAATCAAAGCGGTAACCTCCAAAGATGGAGAGTTTCATGGGCACCCTGCTTTTCTGACCTTCCACCATGGTTTGATTGGGTCGCATCAGGTGATCTACGGTAACACCCCCCCAGGCAATTCTTGAATAAGCCATCACGGAAGCGGCCGCATCAAAATAGCCAATGTGTTCAATAGGCACCACAGGGTTAAAGGTGGTTTGATTGTGATCCCCATTCAGGTTAAGCTGGTCGCCAAAGGTAAGCCGGTAAAAATCGAGCGAACGCTCGGAATAGCTGAAAGACACCCCGGGACGCATGGTCCAACGATGGTCAAGCTGAAAGTTATAAGAATACAGCAAGCTGGCGGTATTATTGGCCAAGTTTCCGGTGCCGGCCTGGTCACGGTTGATCAGGATTCCTGCTCCACTACGGTAGTTGTGGAAATAATGATCGAAGGAGAATGCGTATGTAACAAAAGCCCCGGGAATCGAGGGCCACTGGTTTCGGTAATTCATCACCACCCGGCTGCCGTCGGTACCGCCCGTAAAAGAAGGGGCGATAAACAGGGGTGCCGCATAAAACTGGGAGAACTGCGGGTCCTGTGCTTTCAACGGAACAACTCCCGGTCCATTCACCATCAGGGCCAGGAGCAGGATTCCCGGTATCAGGCTCAGGCGGTATGTTTTTCGTCTGTTTTCCATGAGTTTAAACTTAAAGCGTGTAATATTCCCGGTTGAATCTTTTAATTCTTAACGTATCAGGGTAACGTCCCCTGCTTTAACCACTTTGCGGCCAGTACCGGCACAGGTGTACCAAACTTTCCATACATAGACATCCATTTTGGCCAGCTTTCCGCGATAATACCCATCCCAGCCGATCTCAAGGTCCTCGGTACGGAATACCAGCTCTCCCCAACGGGTATAGATCTCCATCACATAATCCTCTATTCCTGTATAGACCGGATAGAAAATATGGTTTAAGGGATCACCGGTGATATAAGATCCGCCATTGGGGCCATTTTCGTCGGGGGTAAAGGCATCAGGGAAATACAGGGCGCAATCTTCTTCAGCACCTACAGCACCTTCCTTAATGACTGTGTCGTAACATACTGGGTCGGTATTGTTGCCCACGGTAAGGCTGATATCGTATATGCCTACCTGCTGATAATAATGCAGGGGTTCAAATTCGTTTGAAATGGTGCCATCGCCCAGATCCCACTCCCACGAATAGGCCAGGCTGGATAAGTTGACCAGCTGGATGGGTTCATAGGGCAGTGTGACATGTTCGGGCATTACCCTGAAATCGGCCACAGGGGGCTGGTGCACCGTAATGATATGGGAGGTTGAATCAACCCCACCCTCTCCATAAACAAGGAGCTTTACTTCATACTGGCCCGGATCGACAAAGGTATGCAGGGGGTTCACCTCTCCAGAGGTGGTCCCGTCATCAAAATCCCACATATAGGAAAGACCATACAGGCTGTTGTTGCTGAATTTAACTTCAAAGGGAGGGCACCCCTTGTCAAGGGCCTGGATTTCAACCACTGGTTTAGGTGCATGAATGATCACCTGGCGGGTTATGTTGTCTGAGCACCAAGCGTTCTCGACCTGCAGGTTCACATTGTAAATGCGGGTCGCGTAATCATTGTTGGTCCAGCGGTAGGTGTGGGAAAAGCTACCGGGATCCTCATCAAAATCGATGATATTCCCATCATCCAGGCTCCAGGTATATAGCCATTGTCCGGGCAGGGACTGGTTCTCAAAGATGACCGTGGTGTTGGGGTAAACCTGCTCATAGGGATCTGCCGAGAAATCAGCAACAGGTTGCGGATATACCGTCACCAGTTTTTCAATAGTATCCTGGCAACCATATGGTGAGGTGGCTGTCAGCAAAACATCGTAATAGGTGGTCTCCTGATCGAAGGCATAGAATACATGTTCGGGGTTTTCGCCAATGGATTGGGTGTTATCGGCAAAAATCCACTCATATTGGTTGGCCCTCAAAGTCTGGTTCACAAAGTCAAGGGTCAGAGGGGTGCAGCCTTCAAAAAAGCCACTGGCCGTAGTGTATTCGGCCTCCACTTCAGGATACACCCTTACATTTTGCGAGAAGGTCCGATCACAACCCCAGTCGTTCATCGTTTGCAGCACCACTGGATAGGTAGCCACTGTATCAGTCAGGTTTCTGAATATCCATTCGAAATCTTCCCCATTGTCAGAGGTATCCTCTCCCAATTCCCAGTCAAACAGTGTTCCGCCGACCGATTGATTGTCGACCAGCACCTGGAGTGGCGAGCAGCCTTGAAGGATACTCAAATCAAACTCCGAATTCGGCCTTGGATATACAGTGATGGTGCGGGTAATTTCTGATTCACACCCAAATTCACTTTCGGCCAACAATTTAACCTGGTATTGCAATGGGTCGGTAAAACTGTTATTGACAAATTCATGCTGAGGCTCCACCTCATTGGTCAGCACCCCATCGGTAAAGTCCCAGACATAAAAGTCGCCTCCCTGGGTAATGTTTACAAAATCAATGGTCAGGGGATGACATCCCTGGAGCTCGCCGCTATAGTCAGCCTGAATGACCGGGTAGGCAGCTACCTGACGGCTGAAGGTGTCAACACAACCAAAATTGTTTTCGACCTCAAGATTTACTGTAAACCAACCGATGCCCTGGTCAGCAGGCTGAACGAATACATTGGAAACAGAACCCTCGGTATTGGAGGAATGGCCATCGCCAAAATCCCACGCATAACGGGTGGCACCCAGGGAGAGATCATCAAATACAATTTCAAAGGGGCTGCATTCTGGATCTTCCGGCGCATCAAAGAGGGCTTTTGGACGGGGATAGACCTCTACAGTGACATCCACTGAATCGCGGCATCCAAACACATTTGTAGCCCGCATGGTGGTGGTATAGAAAGCCGATTCGGTATGGCTGAAGTTGTTGAAGATATGTGTATGGCTATCGGCCTGCTCAATGGAAGTGCTGCCGTCGCCATAGTTCCACTCGTAGGGCATGGTGGCTGTTGCCCCTGACGTAAGGTTAAAGATTTCGGCCTCAAAAGGATGGCATCCCGCCAATTCAGGCAGGCTGACTTCTGCCAGCACCATTGGATAAGCCATGACGTTCATGGTGATGGTATCCTTGCAGCCATAGTCGTTGGTCACAATCAACCGGGGTTGAAAACTCAGCAAATCACCAGTTGTATTCAAATAAGTATGCGTTTGGTCGCCGGGTGAGGCATCCTCTTCTGATCCATCCCCAAAGGTCCACTGGTTAAAGGTATTGCCAATGGACTGGTCAATCAGCGATACTTCAAATGGGGCACAACCCTGGTTGTCGGGCATCTCGAATGCGGCTTCAGGTTTTGGATATACAGTAACGGGCAAGCTGATGGTGTCACGGCAATTGGCAGCAGAAATGGAAATCAGCCTGACATCGTAATGAACGACATCGGTTGGACTATCGTTGGTGAAGGTCCTGGAAGGGCTGGCAAGGGTAGCCGTGCCTCCGTCGCCAAAGTCCCAGAAATAATCCAGGGCATTCAGCGATTCGTTCTGGAAGCTGACTTCCAGGGGGTGGCAACCGGAAGACTCCATGCTGAAATCAGCCACCACTTCCGGGTGAATGGTGATTTCACGCACCTGTTCCTCAAAACAGTTATAATCGTTCTGAACCCAAAGCGAAACCTGGTAGGTTTGTGCACTGGAGGTGGTATTGGAATAGACGTGGCCCAACTGACCGGCATCTGAATCGGAAGAGCTCCCGTCGCCAAAGTTCCACATATAACTGGTAGCACCTATGGCCTGGTTGTAGAAGATGACTTCCTGGGGTGCGCAGTATTCACTGTAATCAAAGGCAAATTCAGCTTCAACCCTGGGATAAACAGTAATTTCAACCTCGGTTGTATCGCGACAGCCATACAATGAACTGGCTACCAGGCTAACGTTAAAGACAGCCGGAACTTCAGGATCGGGGTTTTCAAATTCAAATACAGGCGAAGTGCCCGAAGAAGTTCCTGAGGCATTGCCAAAGTCCCAGTCGTAATATTGAGCCCCAACCGAAAGGTTCTCAAAGTTAACGGTGAGCGGGTTACAGCCTTCCAGCACATCAGGGGTAAACTCAGCTTTAATATAGGGATATACGATTACCGGCCTTACCAGTGTATCCACGCATCCGTAATCGTTTGACACGATCAGGCTGATGTTATGCACTTCAGGCAGGTCAGTAAAGTTCTCCAGGCTATATACAAAGGTGGTGTCCTCATAATTCTGCTCAGGGTAGCCATCATCAAAATTCCATACATACTGGGTAACCCCGTAAGAATTGTTGGTGATCTCCAGTTCATAGGGATGGCAAGCCTGGGGTGGGTCGAATTCAAAGTCAGCCTTGATATATGGTTTTACGTGAACGTAAACGGTATCAAAGTCCTCACATCCAAAGTCATTCCTGGCCTTCAGCACCACTGCATAGGTGGTGTCAGTATCCGAATAGTTATGGAAAGTATGCACGGGTGCGGTATCCACTGAAGAAGCCCCATCGCCAAAGCGCCAGAGGTAGGTATCGGCGCCAAGGCTTGCATTGACAAAGTCCACATGAAGAGGTGCACATCCGCTGATGTCATTGCCGGCAACCGCCTTCACTTCCGGATACACTGTAATTTGCGTGGTCATGGTATCTACACAGAACAGGTCGTTACGGCCAATTAGTGTGATATTGTAATGCTGAGCGGTATCGGAGTTGTTGACGTACAAATGACTCAGTTGTTCAAAATCAAGGCTAAGATTGGTCCCGTCCCCAAGTCGCCAGGAGTAATGTTCAACACCAATGGATTCATTTACAATATTAATCTCAAAGGGAGAACAACCAACGGTTTCATCCAGGCTAAAGAGGGCATGGAGGGGTTCCGTAACCCTGATTGTCACCGAGGCTGAATCTACCAGTCCACAGGCCCCGCTGGCTATCACCGTATAGTGCATGGTGGTGTCGGGAAAAGCAATTGGGGTCTGGCTGTAGGGGTCATCCAGAAAATCCGGAGGACTCCAAACATAGTCGATCCCACCTCCGCCAATCAGCTGAGCGCTCTGCCCGTAACAAATGGCCTCGAACTCAGTCCCGGAATTGACGATCATACTGGTGGCCTTCACCTGGTTGAAGTCGGAGAAGTAGCCATACATGGTACCTGAAGCCGCCCCCCCATTGATGATGGCCAGGTGAAACAGGTCCTTAGTGTTTTCAATGAAGTTGGGGCTCCCTGCCGGGATCTCATTGGTAAATTCAAATTCAGCTGCCAGCCATTGGGTAGTTCCCGGCACGGGGTTAAAGGAAGAAGCAGGGATCATGGTCGTGCTGCCATTCAGGATGAAGCCGTCCTCAGCGCCTGCCCTGACCATGATGTTCAGGAAAAATCGCTCAACAACACCATTTACATCAGTTCCCTCCTTTGACCGGGTAAATGAGATCTGGCTTGATCCGTTGCAGAAGTTCACCGGGGGCAGTATGGCGCCGCCCATCTCGCAGCCAAAGCCAGCCACGTGATAAACATAGGAAGGCTTAGTTGTCTGGATGTGGTGGGTTTGATTCACCAGCTGATGCTTAAAGGATTCGGCCTCATTCAGGACACCGACATAAGAGCCATCAATATAGAGTTCCGTATTGTTCTCCGTAGCCATAACATAAACCGACTCTTGCATGCCTGCATTCAATCGTCCGCGCATGGCAATGTATTCTGTTCCGATGATATTTACTGGGACGATCTGATCACCAACCAGATCCCTGCACGACTGGGGGTAGGAGTCCACCGAGTCATCACTGGAGGTGATGGCAATGGGCTTATTGGAGATCACCCTGGAACCCGTCAGCCTGTATTGTGGTCTTTGCCCGATGCGGGGGAAGGTGCCCGAAAAAATGCGGTTGGGCGCGGCGGCATAAGTGTCGGCCCGGTTCAGCAACACCGTAATGGTATCACCAGGAAGAAAAGGATCACTTTCATTGCCGCTGTAAACAGGGTTTGTGGGTATGATTTTAACGACCGTGTTATCCTGCGTGGCTACGATATTAATGGTTGAAAAAGGCAATGGGCTATAGTTACCATTGCGGTAAGTGTTTTGAAATGGGACATAAAAATTGGTTCCGAGGGCATTCTTGCCCTTGAGGGAGAAGATGTCCGTATTGTAATAGGTCCCGATTTCATAGTAAGCGGTGACGGGGGTGGTGGAAGTGATATGGAGACCCCTTCCGTGGATTTCATTGGGCATGGGGTGCCAGAGAATATCATATAGATCGGAGAGGTCTTCGGTGTGTGCCGCATTGGCCGGCATGGTAAATTCAATAGGTGTAAATGCAGGGTTGGCCGGCATATCAATGGTGATGGTTGCCGGCAAACTCATAGAAGCAAAACGCAGGTAAAATTTGCGTCCCCCGTAATAGTTAGGAACGCTGGGATCGAAACCGTGCCCTTCTGTCACCCGGGGAGCCACAAACCAGAACTCGGTGTCGGTCTGGGCCTTAAGGCTCCCGGCAAAAAAAAGCAGCAATAACAACACTAACAATGGTCTATTTTTGCCCATACGACGCTTTTTGCTTGGTGGAAGCGCGGCAAATAAAACCTTTTCCCCCGGTTTATTTCTGCGCTGTCTTAACTAAAAGATCGGCCCGGCCGGTCTTCTTCATTATCCAGTTCAAATGTACTGAGCAGTTGAACTGCAGAAAAGCGTAATATCACGGCAATTTTAACCTCAGGGCTTCACAATAAACCCGGTAGTTTTCCACGGGTATTCCCCTTCCCTTTCTCCAAAATTGGCACAAAAAAAAAGGGAGGGCCGGTGGCCCTCCCTTTCAGGAAAAAAGCAATGAAGCTTTATTTAGCAATCTGAATCCGTTGGGTTGTCAAACCTTTAGATGTCAGAACCTGTACAAAGTAGATGCCATTGCGGAATCCGCCAACATTCACTTCATGACGTTCTCCCTGGACATCAGAGGTGTAAACAACCTGTCCAAGCATATCAATGATACGAACTTCACGGATCATCTCTCCAGAGACGATATGCATCATATCACGCGCAGGGTTGGGGTATACCAGGAGTTCACCGGCATCAACCGTGGGTACTTCTACCGGGTTATTGATGTTGCCAAACACGTCGTCAACGGTCATGTCGCCTGCAACAACAATTTCCCTGTCGGGAGCTCCAGCCCATTCGCCACCGTCCCAGCCGGCATTCATGAAGTACTTATATGCATAAGTACCTGCTTCCAGCTCAAGGGTATGGGTCATGATGTTTGGATCGCCTGTCTCTTCCATGGTCTGGTTGTCAGGATCATCGCCAGGAGTAGTCCAGTCAAGCATTGAACCAGTCATGTAGATCACGTCAGTCTCAGTATACTCAACCTCATGCATGTGAACATTGAATGTCACCTGATAGGTTTCTGAAACCACACCATTCTCAATGGTAAAGGGCAGGGTAATCACTTCGCTGGCACCAGAGGAGTAAACTGACTGAACACCGGCAACATAGTCGCCATTGGCAAGGCCGGTAAACAGGAACTCAGTGTTGGCAACCGAAGTAGCCACGGGAGTTACCATATCATCCAGGTAAACGTTGTAGCCTTCAAATGATTTCCTGGGAGCAGGAATCATATCGGCAGGATTAACTGAAGGATAGAAAACACCATCGCGGGCAGTAAGGTTTTCACCCTGCTGGATATTCCCTGCAGGAGCAGCGATCAGATCTTTTACATCGATCCTCATATCACCAACGGTGATGTTGTCAATAGCCCATGCATACCACATACCCTGTCCGTCACCATCAACATTCTGCCATGCAATGTGAACTTCCTGACCAACATACGCTGAGAGGTCAATCACGGCAGGGGTTGCATAATGGTTATCAGCTTCAGGCAGCGTGCTGGCATCCCAAAGGACAGTCCAGGTATCGCCACCATCGGTTGAGATCTTCACGTAGTAGTGGTCGAGATTGACAGAACCATTGTGGCCATAGTACCAGAAGGTCAAATCACCGGCAGGAGCAGTAAAGGCAGGGGTAATCAGCCATTCATCCTGATGACCGTAATCCCAGTACATAAATGCCTGGTAATCTCCATCCTGAGGTACCACGTCCCCACTGGTAAATTCAATGGTTCCCACGATAGCCCAGGTAGTGGGCAGGGTTCCGCCAGCAGTGTTGGTAATTATCTGGGTCCAGCCTTCCGGAATAGCACCGGTTTCGAAGCTTTCGCCCCAGCCCGTTGCATTGTTCCAGCTGAAGGTTGCTTCACCAGCCGTTTCACCTTCAACCACCATCAGTCCATAAGGATCAACAATGATCTCAATCAGTTCGGCGGTAAGGGTGGCAACATCCTGGATGTTAATGTCTGCTTCAACATACTCTTCGTAACCACCCAGGGTTACAGTCATAGTGTACATCCCTTTGCGAACGGTTTCGAAAACTACTGAGCCATCAGCACCAACGGTACCAGTGTATTCAAACTGGGTCTCAGTCTGGTTGGCCAGGTGTACCAATGCACCTTCGGAACTGTCACCTGAGTTGGTAGTAACATCAACGGTTACCTCAACACCCATGGCAATAACGAAGTCAACGGTTACGATTTCTGACATACCCGTGGTATAAAGAGCAGAAACACCAGCTGTGTATGTACCTTCCTCCAGTCCGGTAAACAGATATTCGGTTACTTCAACTCCTTCGGCCATGGGGATTTCCATGTCATTGAGGTAGATGTTGAATCCATCAAATATCTTCTCTTCTTCAGGTGCTACAATGGTCTGATTATTAATGGTTGCTTCTGTGCTTGACAGGGCGGTACCCAGTCTGGACGCAGTTTCAACCTGGTCAGCCGTCAGCATTTGAGCCTTAACCACTTTATCGGGAGCAAAGGCCGTGGAGATCCAAAGATTGATGAAGAAGTCACCAACGGTGGATCCGTTGATGGTGAAGTTGTTCAGGTCGCTCATCGGAGCCTGCAGTGAAACCCCATTGGGACCGGTAGCATCGGTGGTGATATCGGGATAAGCATCAGCGGCTGTATTGCCCTGGGGCTGGATCAGGATGGCAACCTGTGAAAGGCCAGCCACACTAACTGCACCCAAATCAACAGCTTCTTCCCATGCATCATTGACAAGGGTGTTGATCGGACCAACGGTTTCAATGATGGTCTTGGTTTCCCAGTTAATGATGTGCACCAGGTAAGGATAAGTGCCATTGGGCAAACCCCACTGTAAATGGTGGAAATCAATCGCTTCAACGACTGCATCGGGGAATGCGGTCAGGTCATATACCACGCCATAGCCATTGTCCATGCTTTGATAAAATGCATTAGGCTCAGCAGGGATGGCGCCATCGTGCTGATACAGCATGGTCATCTCGGCTGAGTTCCAGGTCAACAAGGCATTGCCATCGCCCTGGTTGTAGGGATCAATGCTAACGCCATAAGGTGCAGCCAGAATTTCAGTAAGAACGATGGTTCCAAGATCAAGATCAGCGTCAACATTGACAACAGCGGTATGAACCTCATAGCCTGGCATCGAAATGGTGACATCATAAGAACCGGCATATACTTCGGGGAACATAAATACGCCACCAACACCGGCCATCATGTAATAATCTTCATAACCTTCCATCCAGATCTCGGCGCCTTCAAGCAGCACATCGTCATTGCCTTCAATCACACCGTTCACGGCATATTGCGGAATGGCAGCCATTACGGCATCCACCACAGTGGTTTCGTCTTCAACGATGAGGACATCTTCTGCAAGGTATGAAGTAAAGCCAAAGAGCTCAAAGTGAACGTCGTACGTACCGGGTAGCAGATATGGGAATGAATAATAACCGGTAGCATCGGTAACGGTCGAAGCCATGGTACCTACAACACTGACGTCAACCCCTTCCAGCGGGTTTGTGCCATCGGTAACCATACCTTCCATTGCACCCAATCCAGCAGTCGAGAAGTAAAGGGTGGTGTTGGGATGCCAATGGATTACTGAACCAGTTCCGGGGTTAGCCGGATCCAGCGGAGCTGTTCCGTCAGCAGAAAGGCGACGGGTGCGGCTTGAACCGTCATCCAGTGTGCCGTAGAAACGGTCAAGGCTGCTGAAATACTGGTCTTCCCATACGCGGTTGGTATAAACCACCAGGTTGCCACCCGTGTAAACATAGGGCTGCTGAAAAGGAATAATGATGGAATTCTCACCTGTCGGGAAATCGAGGGTGCCATCATAAACCAATGTCAGGTTCTCAAGGGGAACCCAGCCAGCGCTGAGATCAGTGGCATCGGTTTCGCCTACCCATACCTTAATGGGTTTTCCGGGAAGGTTGGTTTGGAAGTTATTGGTATAACCCAAACCAGTCAGCACGCCACCGCCTAAGCCCAGTTCATCAGGGAAATAAAGCGTCTGGCTGAAGCTGTTCTTATAGAAGAAGTCGAACGGGATGCGCGAGCTCGGATAGGCTGTGCCTGTACCAATGGTAACGGCAATGACGTCAGCACCCTGTACGGTAAGGTTAAGGTTAGGGGTTTGGTTGTTACCGGGCATTTCATCGGCAGTAAATTCAACCACACCATAAACAAAGGTATTGCCTTCATCCGCTTCCTGTGGGGTCCAGGCCAGGTCAAAGGTGAGGGTTTCACCAAATTCAATGGCAGTACCAGCAACGGAAGCCAGCTCAACGCCACCCTCCTGCATCAGTTTAACGGTATAATCGGTGGCTGTCATGGTCCCTGCATTCTTCACAGCAACGGTGTAAATGCTTTCAGTACCTACTGAAGGGGTGGCATTACCTGTAATGGCCTCACCAATCAGGTCATGCTCAAGCACTGGTTCAAGAATCATATTGTCGAAATACCAGTAGTTGATGTTGTAGGCATCCCCATTGAAACGGAAACCAAAGTGAACCGTGGTAGCACCATCAGGAACATTGAGATACAGTTCGTAATCACCGGCCGGAATGCTGGCAATAATTTCCTCTTCCCAAAGCGCAGTCCAGGTAGTTCCGCCATCATACGAAACATCAATAGCAGCAATTTCACCTTCGTTTCCTGAATAATCATTGAGATACTGCTTATACTTAAACCTCAGGGCAGAATAACCTTCCACGTTGACCGGGTAACTGATCAGGCGGCTCAGGCCCACGAAAGCGGGGCTCCAGCCTAAGCGAAGTTCAGGAGACGTACCACCGGCGTTTGCCGTAGCAACCACGCTCCAGTTGGTCTGTCCAAGTCCTTCAACCATCCAGCCCGGAGGCAGTGCACCTGTGGCATAGTCAAAGACTTCATACATCAGGATGCCTTCAGCACCCAACAAGGCCACGTTGGAAGCAGCGCTTCCACCTTCACCCACGGCATTGCTGGCTGTCACTACATAATAATAGTTGCCAATACCGGGAACGGTAGCATCCGTATACTCAAGGGCAGTAATATCGGTAGCCACTTCAACACCGTCAGGCATACGAACCACGGTATAGGTCATACCAGCAGGATCCAGGTAGCCGCCGTTGAAGCCTTCAGTGGGGGCAGTCCAGGTCACATAACCATCGTTGCCCTGGGCGACAAGGGTCACATCGCCGGGAGCAGCCGGAACATCCGGTCCGACAAATACCACAGCTGAAGCACCGGGGCCATCGCCGAGGTCATTGCTGCCATAAACAGAATAGCTGACAAAGCCACCTTCTGTAAGGGCATTGTCAACAAAGGTCTCAGCGGCACCAATGGTCGGATCAGTAATGGTGTGGATCAATTCAGCACCCCTGTAAACATAGATAAAATCAAGGTCGGTGAGGGTCTCGCCGCTGACGGTCAGTGCGGGGTTATCCCAGCTCAGTGACACTTCAAGCGCACCAGCAGCACCGGCTACAGCAGCCAGGTTTAGTGGGGCGGCCGGAGCACCGGGATCAGCCAGCACCTCAACATAGCCCTGGATATTCCAGTTGTAAGGGAGGGCGCCCAGGTCTGTAAGTTCCTGCCATACACCTTCCCAATAAATCATATTACCCTTGCCTGCCACTTGCGGACCAGCGTCACAGCCAGCGGGATAGCCCGTGGTAGTAGAGATCGTGTAACCAATCCACAATTCCTGGCTGGCATCGATATTCACCGGGGTGGTCAGTTCAATGTCGTTCCAGGCTTCAATGGTAACAGTACTTACAGCCTGCGAATACACCTCAGTGGGCGGGTTGGTTCCCTGCCATACCTTCAGGGTGTAAACGGCTGAAGCAACATAAGGCACAAACTGAATGCGGGTGATAGCCGTGCCGGCATATCCCGCCAGGTCAGTTGGGTCAAAACGGGCAGCAACGGCAAAATCAGCCGCACCACCTGTGCCAATGGCATCATCATTCACGCCACTGTCCCAGTGGATCCATTCAGGAGCACTTTTGGGAGCGTCAAGTTCATGCCAGAACAAGGGCTTCACTGGCTGCTGAACACCAGGCAAAACCTGCGATGCACCTGACTTGACCATTACAGGCGCATCGACATCTGGTTTCATATTCTCAATTTGCAATTTTTCTGCTTCGCTCAGATCTCCGGGACCCTGCGAAAAGGCAACAAAACCAGCAAAAATCACAAGTAAAAAAAACGTAATTCTCTTCATAAGGATTTGTTTTTGATTAGGAATTTTTGTTAACAAAATGCAACTCTTTTTAGAAATTGAAAACCATAAACCTCCTGCTTTAATGAAACAATTGTTTTCCTTTATCCGTGGAATACGGAATTTTGAAGGTTAAAGAAACAAATTTTTTCGCATCTTTCGGCCATTTTTTAAAAAATTCTTCCCATTAATAAACAATTCCCCGCTACAGGAATTATTCAAAAAGGCGGAATTTATTTCAAGTTTTTTTGTGCTACATTTGTATTAACCATCTGCCTAAGCAAACCATAAATATGAACAAATTCTCATATCTAGGTAACTCGGAGATTTCAGGCATAGAAGAATTATACCAGAAATACCTCTCTAACCCTGAATCGGTGGAACCTTCCTGGCGACAATTTTTCGAAGGCTTTGATTTTGCCCGCACTCAATTTCCCCGCGAAGGGGTGATGGAAGAAAAGGAAGCGCTGCAATACCGGAAAGAGTTTAATGTCATTAACCTCATCAACGGATACCGCGAGCGCGGCCACCTGTTTACCCTGACCAACCCGGTACGCACCCGGCGTAAGTATACCCCCAGGCTCGACCCCGAGAACTTCGGACTCAGCCCCGATGACTTCAAAACCACCTTCCAGGCAGGCAATGAAATTGGCATAGGGCCCGCACCCCTGGAGCGCATCATCGCCCACCTGAAACAAACCTATCGCCAGAGCATCGGGGTAGAGTATATGTACATCCGTAGCCCTGAAATCGTTGAGTGGCTTCGAAACCGCATGGAATCGAGCCGCAACACCCCTGCTTTCGACGCTGCCAAGAAGCTCCAGATCCTGCAGAAACTGACCGAGGCCGTAGGATTTGAGCAATTCCTGCGTAAGCGCTTCCCGGGGCAGAAACGTTTTTCACTCGAGGGCTGCGAAACCCTCATTCCCGCCCTCGATGCGGTCATCGAAAAGGGTGCCGGGAGCGGCACAGAGGAAGTGGTATTGGGCATGGCCCACCGGGGACGGCTTAATGTGCTGGGCAACATCCTCAAAAAACCCTTTCACAAGATCTTCAGCGAATTTGAAGGCAAGGAATATGCCGAAGAAACCCTGCTGGGCGACGTGAAATATCACCTGGGCTGCACCCTCGAAACCACCACCCGCAACCATCACGCGGTAAACCTGAGCATTGCCCCTAACCCCAGTCACCTGGAGGCCGTAAACCCTGTGGTCGAAGGCATTGCCCGGGCGAAGATCGACCAGAAACACAAGGGGGATATGACCCGGCTGGTGCCTATCCTCATCCATGGCGATGCCTCCATAGCCGGACAAGGCATCGTTTACGAAGTCCTGCAAATGTCGCAGCTGCCTGCCTTCAGCACCGGGGGAACCATTCACCTCGTCATCAACAACCAGCTGGGCTTCACCACCAATTACCTCGATGGGCGTTCAAGCACCTATTGCACCGACGTGGCCAAAACCATCCAATCGCCTATTTTCCATGTGAACGGCGATGACGTG
Organism: Bacteroides sp.; assembly: GCA_036351255.1. NCBI lineage: Bacteria > Pseudomonadati > Bacteroidota > Bacteroidia > Bacteroidales > Bacteroidaceae > Bacteroides > Bacteroides sp. Next base: position 4,883 of record JAZBOS010000091.1, on the reverse strand, counting down.
GAGGCGGTGGTGTTTACCATTGAACTGGCCATGGAGTTTCGCCAACGCTTCCAGCGCGACGTCTTTATCGACCTGCTGAGCTACCGCAAGCACGGCCACAACGAAGGCGACGAGCCCCGCTTCACTCAGCCCATCCTCTACAAGATCATTGAGAAACATCCCGATCCTGCCACCATTTATATAGAAAAGCTGCGCGAGGAGAAGGTCCTTGAAGAGGGACAGGCCCAATCCATTCGTAAAGCTTTCGAAGAAATGCTTGATGTGGAGTTGGAAAAGGCCCGCAAAATTAAAAAGGGACACATCGACCCCTTCCTCGAGAATACCTGGAAGGAATTCCGCAAGGCAGTGGATCAGGATTTCACCCAGGCCATCGACACCGGTGTAAAAAAAGACATATTAAAATCTCTTGGCGAGAAAGTCACCAGCCTGCCCACCGACAAGCCTTTCTTCCGCAAGACGCGCAAGCTGATGGAAGAACGCCAGCAGATGATTGCCAATGGAGGCAAGCTCGACTGGGCCATGGGCGAAACCCTGGCGTATGCCACCCTGCTCAGCGAGGGCATCCCCATCCGCTTTACAGGGCAGGACGTTGAACGCGGCACTTTCAGCCACCGCCACGCCGTCATCAAGCTGGAAGATTCGGAAGAGGAGTATGTGCCGCTCAACAACCTGGGCAAGGGCCAGGCCCATTTTGAGATCTACAACTCCCTGCTTTCAGAATACGGGGTGCTGGGCTTCGAATACGGCTATGCCATGGCCAACCCCGACAGCCTCGTCATCTGGGAAGCACAGTTCGGCGACTTCAACAATGGCGCCCAAATCATCATCGACCAGTTTATCACCAGCGGTGAAGAAAAGTGGAAAGTGATGAACGGGCTGGTACTTTACCTGCCCCATGGCTTTGAGGGACAGGGGCCGGAGCATTCCAGCGCCCGCCTCGAGCGCTTCCTGGCCTCCTGCGCCGAAAACAACATACAGGTGGCCAACTGCAGCACCCCTGCCAGCCTGTTTCACTTGCTGCGCCGCCAGATGAAACGCCCCTTCCGCAAGCCCCTGGTGGTGTTTACCCCCAAGAGCCTGCTGCGCCACCCCCAGTGCGTCTCCAACCTCCAGGACCTCAGCGAGGGCCATTTCCAGGAAATCATTGACGACGCTTCGGCCGACCCCAAAAAGGTCGACCGCGTGCTGATCTGCAGCGGAAAGATCTATTACGAGCTGCTTGAAGAAAAAAAACAGAAAGGCTTTGACAACACCGCCATCCTGCGGCTCGAGCAGATCTATCCCCTTCCGGAACAAGCGCTGAGAACCCTGATCGACAAATACCAGGGCGCGCGGCGCATCATATGGGTCCAGGAAGAACCCCAGAACATGGGCGCCTGGCCGTTCCTTTCGCAAAACCTCAGCGATGTTCCGATGAGTGTCATTGCAAGGCCTCCCAGTGCAAGCCCTGCCAGCGGCTCAAGCAAGTTCCACCAGATGCAGCAGCAGAAGATCATTGAGAAAGCCTTTGAAGAGTGTGACTGCGAGAATGTATGCCACGAATGCCATCAGATGTGCATCAGTCAATTAGTGGAAAACCAATAAAACCGAACCTATGCTTATCGATATCCGAGTGCCCTCAGCCGGCGAATCCATCACCCAGGTAGAACTGGCCCGCTGGCTGGTTGAAGATGGCGCTTATGTAGAGAAAGACCAGGAAATCGCCGAAATCGATTCCGACAAGGCCACCCTCACCATCAATGCCGAGCAGGCCGGGAAAATTCGTATTTCAGTAGAAGAAGGCACCACCACCGAGCCCGGCAAGATCATAGGCCAGATCGACACCGAAGCTGCGGCGCCTGCAGCCAGCACAAAACAGGAAGAAGCGCCTGCTCCTGAAACGAAACAGGAAGCCCCTCCGGAAGAAAAGCCAAAAGCAAGCCCTGCTGCAGCGCAACCCGAAGAAAAGAAAACGGAGCCTGCCCAAAGCGGCTTTACCTTTTCGCCCCAGGCACAGAAGCTCCTCGACGAGCTGGGTGTCAGGCAAGCGGAGGTGCACCCCAATCCTGACGGCCGCCGCATCACCCGCAAGGATATCCTGGCAGCCATTGCCGGGGAATATCAAAAAACCACTGGCGCAGGGTCTTCACAGCCTGCTTCGCCTGCCACAGCCACCTGGGGAGGCAGCCGCAACGAGAACCGCCAGAAAATGTCGACCCTGCGCAAAAAAGTGGCCGAGCGCCTGGTTGCCGTGAAGAACCAAACGGCCATGCTCACCACCTTCAACGAGGTCGACATGTCGGCCATCCTCGATTTGCGCAAGCAATATCAGAAAGCCTTCCAGGAGAAGTATGGCCTCAAGCTGGGGATGATGTCCTTTTTCGCAAAAGCCATTACGGAGGCCATCCCCCACTTCCCGCAGGTCAATGGCCGCATTGAGGACAACGCCATCGTGCTGCCCGAATTTGCCGATGTGGGCATTGCGGTAAGCACCCCCAAGGGCCTGATGGTCCCGGTGATCCGCAATGCCGAACAACTGTCGATACCCGAGCTGGAGCTGAAGATCGCTGAGCTGGCTCAGAAAGCCCGCGACAACAAGATCAGCATCGAAGAGCTTACAGGGGGCACCATCTCCATCACCAATGGCGGGGTGTTTGGCTCCATGCTCTCCACCCCCATTATCAATCCGCCGCAAAGCGCCATCCTGGGCATGCACAACATCGTTGAGCGCCCCGTGGCCATCAACGGACGGGTAGAGATCAGGCCGGTGATGTACCTGGCCCTCTCTTACGACCACCGCATAGTGGATGGCAAGGAATCCGTGGGATTCCTCGTCAAGGTGAAGGAAATGGTCGAACATCCCGAACGCATGCTCTTTGGCGGGCACGACCCCATGGGCAGCCTTTTGGGACTGTAGTGAACGAAATCGTTGGTTGATTGTTAAGCGTTTATGGCACTCATCAAAAGCATCAGGGGCTTCACCCCTGCCTTCGGAAAAGACTGCTACCTGGCCGACAATGCCACCATCATCGGCGATGTGGTGATGGGCGACCAGTGCAGCGTATGGTTTAATGCCGTGGTGCGCGGCGACGTCCACCGCATCCGTATCGGCAACAAGGTCAACATCCAGGACGGGGCCGTCATCCACTGCACCTACCAGACCGCCCCCACCACCATCGGCAACAATGTGTCGATTGCCCATAAAGCCATCGTCCATGGCTGCACCGTTGAGGACAATGTGCTCATCGGGATGAATGCCATCGTGATGGACAACGCCCGTATCGGCAGCAATTCCATCATTGCCGCCGGGGCCGTGGTGCTCGAAAACACTGTGGTCGAGCCCGGCAGCGTCTGGGCCGGCATCCCCGCCCGTAAAGTAAAGGACATCAGCCAGGAACTCACCCACGACCTGCTCGAGCGCATCTCGAACAACTACGTGAAATACGCCGGCTGGTACCGCGACGAGGAATCCTGATTCCCCTCCCCTTCCCCCTGCATCATCGCTTCCCCCTTCCGTACAGGCTCCTTCACCCGAACCAGTCAATAAGGGGTTAAAAAACAAGCGTCCCGAAAGCACGAAAGGTTAAACAACCGCTAAGCACGCTCATAGTTAATACGGAGTTTATTCGGTTTAAACCGAACAAACTCCGTATTAACTCCGTATTAACTCCGAAGATGGACTGAGAATGCCAGAGCGGTGAACATGCCTTAAATGCAGTCAGGGCAAGCCTTTGAGAAGATTTTGCACAAAAAAGGAAACCGTCTGCAGGTTTGATCCTGAGACGGTTTCAGCAATGTCTTTTAAGATTTGCAGCGCCTTATTCGGCGATACCCAGTTTGGTCTTCACCAGTCCCATGATATTGTCGGAGGGCGGGAAATAAAGCACCTGTCCGCCAGCGGTATCAAACACATAGGCATAGCCATTTTCCTTGGCCACATCTTCAATGGCCTGGCGGGCGGCATCAATGATGGGGCTCAGCAACTGGTTTTCCTGGTTGGCGAGGTCTTGCTGGGCCTGCTCCTGGAATTCCTGGAGACGCTCCTGGATGCTGGTGATCTCACGCTGCTTCGACTGACGGATCAGCTCAGAGTAGGTGGATTCGTTGGTGAGGTAGTCCTGGTATTTGGTCTGCAGTTCAGTCTGCATGGCGGTAAACTGCTGTTCCAGTTGCTGAGCATAATTTTCCAGCTTGACCTGGGCAGAATCGCGACCCGGCATAATACTTAACAGTTCATTGGTGTTGATATGACCAAGTTTGGGTTGCTGTGCCGACACGGTGGTTCCCAGCAGGAGAATTACCAGAACGGGCAGATAAAGCAGCTTTTTCATTGTTTTGTTTTCGCGTTGGTGAATACTGTTTTGTTTGGGCCACAAAAATAAACAATAATCGCGAACCAACTCACTTTTTAACAGCATTTAAGAGCTTGCCGGTAGAAAAATTTTTTCGGGGCTTTAAAAATTTTTTTCTGTTTAAAAAAATGCTTGTATATTTGCAGCCTTAAAACGCGATTGCGGAAATAGCTCAGTTGGTAGAGCACGACCTTGCCAAGGTCGGGGTCGCGGGTTCGAGTCCCGTTTTCCGCTCAAAAAAACCTCTGATGAAGAGGTTTTTTTTTATAATTTCGTGAAGGAAAGTGTCACCCGCCCGGATGGTGGAATTGGTAGACACCCAGGACTTAAAATCCTGTGGCCATTGCGGCCGTGCCGGTTCGAGCCCGGCTCCGGGTACAAAAGCCCCGTCAGTAAATATGCTGGCGGGGTTTTTGGTTTAAGGTTTAAGGTTTAAGGTTTAAGGTTCAAAGTTTAAGATTCAAGGTTCAAAGCTCAAGTGCTTGTCCGCTAATCAGCGGATTCAAGGTTTGTATCTGCAGGCACGGACTCCCTCCGCTAGCCAGCGGAGGG
>JAZBOS010000090.1 GCA_036351255.1 Bacteroides sp. | reverse complement strand
TGTGTGGTCTTGTCGAGCAGCACATAGAAAGTCCCAATATGAAGCACCTTGCCTTCTTCTTCGCCAATACGGATATGATCGCCAATACGGAAGGGCTTTTTGCGCAGCATGATCAACCAGGCAAAATACGAGAGCAAGACCTCCCTGACCGCAAAGGCCAGACCGGTGGTGATCAGACCCACGAACAGGGTGATGTTGCCCAGCGACACCCCGAAATGGTGCAGAATGATGAAAAGGCCTATGCTGTAAAGCGTCCAGCCGTAGATCTTTGAGTAAAGGATCCGCTCTTCCGGCTCATCCAAGAGTCGCTGAAACCACCGGATGGTCAGCCTCAGGAGCAGGCTGATGGTGAACAGGATTCCGATGACCAGCATCAGGCTGCGGATATTGCGAACAATGGATTGGGGCAGATCTAACAGGTTTCTTTTCTCAAGGTAAAGAATTCCAAACAGGACCAAAAGGGCTGCCAGCGTCACCATCACCGCGCCGCTCAGATATTTAAAACGCCTTTCTTTTTTATTTTTTTTCGCCATTGGGATCTGAAAAAGAATTTCTATAAAGTTAATAATAACTTATCTTGAAAAGTGGTATCTGCACAAGTGTGTCAGACCAGGATTTAGTCATTGGAAAAAATCCTGCAAAGGGTTTCAGCTCACACCAGTTCCTTGTATTTCACAATCTTATGCAAGCAGTTGCGAGTCGGAGATATTCTTTGGGTCGCAGCCAAGCAAACGCCCGGCCACATCCATAAAGCTGATAAACACCAGCACCTGCTCACCCGGCTTAACCGGAGGAAGCGCAATGCTTGCCTGTCCCTGGCTGCGTTTTCCGGCACTGGGATTTTCGGTGAATTCCAGGGAAGTGGTGTTGATGGCAAGGAGCATCACCCGGTCATCCTCATCAAAGGGCTTGCCGGCTTCATGCGCTCCCCAGCGCACGGTGGCCTGCCCCTCTCCCATCTCCAGCACCAGGTCAAGCGCCCCGGCCCGTTCGCCTTTGCTGAGCAGGAGCCAACGAAGATCATTGGGGTCAGGGGCATCATAATACCGCTTCAGATTTTCTGAAATGGCTTTGTGGAAAACATATGTACCCCCGGCCAGGTCGTTAAACCCCATTTTTACAAATGATTTAAGCGGTTGTAATATTCCCATGACCCGGGCAAAATTGGTTTGGGTTTCCTTTTGTCTGCCCCCGGCAGGCTTGGTTCTTTTTCCGGGTTTTGCCCGCATCACAATTTTACCATTCATTTGGTAAATGACCAGGTTGCCCAGCTTGCCGGAGAATTTGCCAAGCAATCCCTCTTGCGTAAATGCCATATTGTTGGGTTTTAAGTTAGAATTCGCATTTTTTGTAAAGTTAAGCAAATTAAATAATAAACCGGTGTTTAACCGGTCTTTAACCGGTTATAAATGGTTAAACACCGGTTAAAGACCGGTTAAAATATAATCATTGATGAAAATATTAGTATCCGAATTTGGGCATCACCCCATAACACATCTGCAAACAATATACCGGCATAAATGCCGGGCCTATTGATCACCAGGCCATCCCGACAAAACAAAATAATGGAATTAATTTCAATTGAAATGAATGCCGGGCCTATTCATTCAATTGCGGATAAACCTTTGCTTCTTTCAACACCCTAATGGTAATAAAAATGGCGAAAAACGTTAAAACAATCCCCATGCCATGCGACAACCATCGGCTGGAAGAGACTGCCAGGGCATTGAAGTCGTTCATCTGCCAAATAAGATAAGCCAGATAATTGTCCAGCAGGTCGTAGAGCGGGCTGAAAATGAGCAGGACCAATACCAGTCCTGTCCAGAAAGCCTTTTGAGTCCATTTTTTCCGGATAAAAAAATATCCGGCAGCAAGAAAAACCACATCGCGGGCATAAGGGGCCAGGATGATGAAAAAATCCCGGGTATCGCCCTGAAAGTCGTATTCCACAAAGCCTGCCCCGAATTCCCCTTGCCAGAAACGGGGAATCAACTGCACCTCATAAATCTCCTTACCAGACAGCTTCACCGCGGCCAGGTGGCATAATTCGTGCATCATACCATAGGTCAGGTACCAAATCAGGTATAATACGGGAATAAGAAAAATCCAGGTTTTGAAATTCCAATGGCTTCGCTGATAGAACAAAATCAGCGGAAGTACGATAAACAGTGCAATCTCAATGGTATTGATGATAAGGTTCATTCACCGGGTTTTTAAATGGCTGAAAAATCAACCCGAAATTTATGAAAATTTACCGTGGTGATGACGGGGCATTCAAACATGTTTGGGCAAAAGCCCCTTTAATAAGCCCAATAAATGAAGCCCGGCAAAAAAACAAGCCCTTTAAATTTCAGATATTCCAAATAGGAAATAACAGGCCTTAGCATGCATGCAAGCTAAGCAATGATGCCTCCATGTCCCAAGGGCATGAACCGCCAGAAAAAGAAATGGAAAATATCCCCTGGATTAATTCCGGGAAAAAGTCAGCAGGTCGATGCTGCCATCGCCCCCACTCTCATGCCTCAGTTCAATTTTTGTGGACGAATTGCTGATCACCCGCCAGTCCTCGCTGATCTCTTCAAACGGGCCTGAGCTGGCAGTAAAATTTAAATCGAACTTTGTGCTTCCACTGTCTTCAAACGTGCTCCAGGTCCCATTCACCGTATTGCTTCCATTGGTAGCCACCACAGTGTTATTGGTGCTGAAACTGAAATTATATCCATCGAAATAGCCCGTTTGGTTTACCCCATCCTCTTCAAAGAAGGTGACCTTCCAGGAGCCGGAAGAAAAATTATCTTCCACCTGTGCTGGAGTATTGTCGGTGGCTGAATCATCCTTGCTGCAGGAAAGCAAAGCAAGGGATAAGACAAAAAGTAAGCTGGCAGTAAATACAATCTTAAGGGTTTTCATGAAAAATAAAACTTTGATTACTAAAAGAATAAAACCTTTACTTGAATGTACGAAAAATTATTGAATTATTTAGATTATTGATTGTGAAATCATAAAACAAAAAAACCCGGCAAACATGCCGGGCTATGTTGTCAGGCCTGGGCCTGGTAATATTTGCCCAATGCAATTTTTACACCACCCACCACCCAAATATAAGGGGAAAAAGGAAAATGACGATCAGCATCCAGAGCAAATACACTGGCAGGAAAGAGGCAATGGTTTGCTGTACCTTATCAAACGGCTTACTGCGAAAATTCACCCGAAACAAATCCAAGGCGATCCAGGCCAGGTGAATGAATATCAACAGGTTGGCGCCCAGCACGGCGGTACGGTTCGGCGTGAAGCCAAATTCACCCAGGCGGTAAACGATGGCAGAAAGGGCCACCAGGTTGATCAGCAGGGCCACCACTGAAAGCAGGAACAGGGTCATTTCGTTAAAACGCTGCCTGCTTCCCGAGGCCGTTTCCGGGACTGAAAAGACAATGAGGCCCATCACGCCGATCAGCATCAAGTTGAACACCATCAGGAATTCGCGGTCGTTATACGGGTTTTTTCCGGTCACAACGATAGTAAAAAGATAAACCACCAGGGTGATCAGCACCAGGGGACTGAAAACCCTGGCGATGATGGGTGCCACTTTTTGGGTAATGGCCGGAAAAAAGCGAACAATGAAGGCGGTGATGATGGGTGCAGACACTGCAGCCCACAGGGCCACATATTGCCCGAAAAACTCCTCAATATGAATGTCAATCACGGTGAACAGGCTGATGGTAATCCCGGCCAGGGCCGCTCCCGCAAGCACAAGGACCGCGCCCAGCACCCCCATTTCGCCGTTGTATTTCAGAAAATCGATGCGCTTCTCCTTGTCGCGCAGATCCCAGTTCATATACACCAGTCCAAATACCCCCCACATCAGGATGGGAAGGTGCAGATAGGCCAGGGTTTGGGTATGGCTTCCGGTAATCACCGGGAGGAGGTTGATGTAAACCGCGGGGATCAAAAATGCCAGGCCGGTAATGAGAAGCATGCTCCCCTTGAGTTGTTTCCGGCTGAGCAGAATATATAAGGATAACCCCATAAACCCGATCAGGAAAGCATTCCGCTCGTAAAAATGGGTGGTGTTGCGGTCGAAACCAAACCAGTCGGGCAGGCTGATCAGCAGGGATGCCAACAGGCAGCTGCCAATCAACACAAAAATGTCATATCCCCTGAGTCCTGCAAACAGGTCTTTGGGACGTTCTTCTTCAAGGCGGGCCTTCCAGAAGCCTGCCAGGGAATGACCCTCAATTTCAGGCAAGATTTCATAGAAGTTTTTTTCGAAACCCTTTTTGTCCCTGCGGTAAAGTTGCTCCAGTTCCCCGGGCTTGTCCAGGTTGTTTTTTATCTTTTCTTTCATGGTGATTAGGATGGTTTATAACATGTTAACTGCAGCGCGGAACAAATTATTATCTAACCCAATTAATATTATTGAATAGAAAAGGCCTGTCCCGGAAATCATCCCCAGGGAAGTGACAGGCATTCATCTTTCTTATTTAATAAAAAGCGCCTGAAAGGGAAAATGTGGTCTTAGGGCTTAGGCATTCACTGCACGGATCATCCGGTGCCTGCCATTTAAGTCACGCTTTAGAATAACTTCATTAAACCCTTCTTTTTCAATGCATTCAACTGTTTCTTTCCCCAGGTTTTCATTGATCTCGAAAAAGAGAAATCCACCTGGTTTGAGCCAGCGCCTGGCTTTGGAGGCAATGGCATGGTAAAAGATAAGCGGATTTTCATTGCTGACGAATAAGGCTGCTGAAGGTTCGTGCTCAAGCACATTGGGCAGCATAAGCTCCTTCTCCTTTTCCATCACGTAGGGCGGATTGCTGACCACCACTTCCAGGTTTCTGAGCTGGGGATCATCCCGGAGGACATCACACCTGAAAAAGTCGACCTTGACCTGGTTTTTGGCAGCATTATGGCTGGCCACTTCCAGGACCTCTTCCGACACATCGCAGGCCATGACCCGGGCATTGGGCAGCTTTTTGGCCAGGGAAACAGGGATGCAGCCACTGCCGGTACCCACATCCAGCAGGGAAACCCCGGGCTGGGAACTCCCGAACTTTGTTTGAATGGTTTCGAATACCCACTGGACCAGTTCTTCCGTTTCAGGACGAGGAATCAGAACCCGGGGATCAACATCCAGGTAAAGATCAAGGAAACGAGCGACACCAGTCACGTATTGCAATGGAACGTGTTGTTTAAGTTGTTCCACAACGCTTTCAAGAACCCTGAAGAAATCAGGCGGAAAGGACAAATGTGCATTCATTACCCTTTCGGTCGGTTCAATGGAAAAGAAATGCCTGAAGACTTCCCTTCCCAGGGCCTGCAGCTCCTTTTCGGGATAGGTTCCTTCCAGTGTTTTGAGGAACCACTGGTAGGCAGAACCAAGCGTTACCGGAGAAATCATGGCAAAAAGATTAATTTTCGAAATCCGGATACAACAAGTACTTCTCCCGGGTCTTGCAGAATTCATCCAAACCAGGCTGCCAGGTCTCCCTGATCTGTTCCTCAGTTTGCCCTGCCAGCACCTGGTTGCGCAGGAGGTTGTTGCCTGCCAGGCGATCGAAATAGTTGTTGAAGAATTGATCCTTTTGGGGATAGTTGCGGAAAGCGTCCAGGAGGTAGCTGAGGTTGATGCGCCTTTCGGCCTGCAGGTATTCAACGGGCAGGGTTCGCAGGTCTTTCCCGAAGCAGGTCTCTCCCAATGCAGGCGGATTAGGGGCTGCCTTGACACTTTGGGGCATATAGGTGAAGGAGTATTTTTCGGAAGGGAGATTTGGGTGTCCAAAGACCTGAAACGGCATTTCGGTTCCCCTTCCCACACTGATCACGGTGCCCTCGAAAAAGCAAAGGGATGGGTAAAGATAAACGGCTTGCATATTGGGAAGATTAGGAGAAGGGGCTATGGGCAACTGGTAGAGGTCGTTATGCGTATAGTTCTCCACTGGGATGACTGTTAGTTTGCATTCAACCTTATATCCCAGCCAGCCTTCGCCAATGACCATCCGGGCATACTCGCCCATCGTCATCCCGTGGACCACGGGTATTGGGTGCATTCCCACAAAAGAATTGTATTCCAGATCGAGCATGGGACCATCGACATAATGCCCGTGGGGGTTGGGGCGGTCGAGCACCATGACCTCTTTGTCCAGACGGGCAGCAGCCTGCATGATCAAGCTCATGGTGGAGATATAAGTATAAAATCGCATGCCCACATCCTGAAGGTCAACAATGATCAGATCCACACCTTCCAACTGCTCAGGCGTGGGTTTTCGGTTGTTGCCATAAAGACTGATAACAGGAAGCCCGGAACGGGAGTCCACATCATTATGTATCAGTTCACCAGCGGCAGCCTGCCCTCTGAATCCGTGTTCGGGGCTGAATACCCTGACCACATTTATTCCGGCTGCAAGCAGGGTATCCACCAGGTGCACTTCCCCTCCCACCACTGAGGTATGGTTTCCGGCAACGGCAATACGTTTCCCGCGAAGCAAGGGGAAGTATTCCTCCGTGCGATCAGCGCCCGGGATTATTCTCAATTCCTTTTCAGGTAGTCTGGTTCGTTCCTCCTGCCATGGTTGACTGCAAGAAAGCACCAGGGGAAAAAATACCAGGAGCAATAAGGTGATGAAACCATTGGCAGCAATTCTGATTGGCATAATTCTTGAGTTGGTTTATAACCGGAAACAGTTATTAATTTCCCTTGCAAATTAATAAATATTTGAAGGGGGAAGGCACAAAAAAAAGGGGAATCGAAGGACTCCCCTGTTAAAAGCGTTAAGAACACGAACAGGTCAGGTGGTTTCCTGCAAGGTTTCTTCAGCCACAGGCATGCTGTCAGAGGTGTATGCGGGGCATAATTCGCGGCTGCGGCAAGCCGACATTCCCAGGGAAAGCAATGCAAGACCAAAGACAAACAGGGCAATTTTTCTTTTCATAAGGCACATTTTATTGATTCTACACCAAATATCGCTTCATCTCAGGCAAAAGTATAAAAAAATTCTGCCTGTAAACAAAAAACCTTTCCGGGGGAGGCATTGACCGGAAAGGTTTACCACACATTCACCAGGTTAATTATTGATTAGAAACATGGCAGCGCCTGTGGCAGGCTTCATCACTTCGAGTGACCTCGCGTAATTAAGGATGTTTCTAAGGATTTGCGGGTCGGGAAGATCAGCCATGGGCTCCCTCCGGCTTGCAGAACGCTGGCTAACACCTGGGTTGACTTGGTCTGCAAAAAAGGCCGGAACAGTATTTCCCGGAGACGCATTGATAAACATCGATAATTCGTTTTGTTTTGTAAAAAGTTGCTTCATGCATTGGGTTTTAGTGAATAATGTCTTGAATTTCCGGTCAGCATATTTTCATTACACTTTCCGGTTTAGAAAAAGCCTTCTGGCTGGTTTTCAAAAAATAAACGCTATATGTTAAGATTTTATTTTTTAGAATAAAAAAAAGAAAAGAATTTAGCAGCTTGTTTTTCTTCAAAGGCAGTATAATCAACAAAATCTCCTTAGCGAAAAAAATCTCCTACTCGGTATCGGTAAATTTGTATTTTTGTTTCATTACATTGCAAAGGGGGTGCCATAGGGGAATTTACACCACCCAGTAAGGAATATTCTATTCCTTGATAAAAAAGCAGAAAAATCAAAACCAGAAGTTATGAATCTTCATGAATACCAAGGGAAGAGCCTTTTAAGAAAATACCAGGTACCGGTCGCAGAAAGCATCCTGGTTAAAGATCCTTCGGATGCCAAAGCTGCTGCAGTAGAGCTGGAGAAGCGCACCGGATTAAAGATCTGGGCGGTCAAGGCCCAGATTCATGCCGGAGGGCGCGGCAAAGGGGGTGGCGTAAAGATTGCCCGCTCGCTGGAAGAAGTTGAGCAGTTTGCCCACCAGATCATCGGCATGCAATTGGTCACCCCGCAAACGGGTCCTGAAGGCAAAAAGGTAAGGAAGGTTTTAGTGGAACAGGGCATTTATTACCCCGGCCCTTCTGAGCCAAAGGAATTCTATTTCAGCATTTTGCTCAACCGTGCCACTTCCCGCAACATGATCATGTATTCCCCCCGTGGAGGCATGAACATTGAAGAAGTTGCAGAAGAGACGCCTGAGCAGATCTTTACCGAAGAAATTGACCCCAAGGTGGGGGTACTCCCTTTCCAGTGCCGCCGCATTGCCTTTAACTTTGGGTTAAGCGGCGAGGCTTTCAAAAATATGGTGAAGTTTGTCCCCAAACTTTACCAGGCTTATATTGAGAATGACGCTACCCTGGTTGAAATCAACCCCCTGTTTAAGACATCGGATGATAAGATCCTGGTGGTTGACACCAAAATGGTGATTGACAACAATGCCTTGTTCAGGCACCCGGATATTGAAGAGATGCGCGACATCCACGAGGAAGATCCCATGGAAGTGGAAGCCGGGCAGCACAACCTAAACTATGTAAAACTCAACGGAAACGTAGGATGTATGGTCAACGGTGCCGGGCTCGCCATGGCCACCATGGATATTATCAAACTCAGTGGCGGGGAGCCTGCAAACTTCCTGGATGTTGGGGGATCAGCCAACGCCAAGCGTGTGGAGGAAGCCTTCCGTATCATTCTGAAAGATCCAAACGTAAAGGCTATCCTGGTAAATATCTTTGGGGGCATTGTACGCTGTGACCGCGTTGCGACAGGAATCGTGGATGCCTATAAAAATATCGGGGAGATCAAACAACCCATTATTGTGAGATTGCAGGGCACCAATGCAGAAGAAGCAAAGGAAATCATCGATCATTCAGGTTTGAAGGTGCACTCGGCTATCCTGCTTAAGGAAGCCGCCGATCTGATCAGCGAGGTGTTAAAATAACCCTTGGCCCTCTCCCCTGTTTTTTCCTTTCATAGACTGGCTTTACAGCAGTGAAGTCCTGCGTCCATTGATGATATCTTCACTGAATGAAATCCGGCTTCCCTTTTCGCAGGATTTGAACATTCAGGGTGTTTTTACCTTTGAATAAATAGGATGCTTTGAATGTTATTTACTAATTTTGGGACGGTTATCCTGAAAAACTCATATTATCAATAAATTCATATTCATGAAGACGACTGTATTTAAAGAGAAGCATGAAGCCATGGGTGCTAAGATGGTTTCCTTCGCTGGCTTTTACATGCCCGTGCAATTTGAAGGCGTTAATGCTGAACACGAAACGGTAAGGAAAGGGGTGGGCGTTTTTGATGTCTCGCATATGGGCGAGTTTTGGGCAGAAGGGCCCAAAGCCCTGGAGCTGCTTCAGCGGGTTAGCTCAAATGATGCTTCAGTACTGACGGATGGCAAGGTGCAATATACTTGTTTTCCAAACGATCAGGGGGGCATTGTGGATGACTTCCTGGTGTATCGTTTCAATGAAGAAAAATATCTGCTGGTTGTTAATGCAGCCAACATTGACAAGGACTGGGCCTGGATTACCAGACAAAATGAAGGCATTGGAGCAAAATTAACCAATGCATCAGACGATATTTCACAATTGGCTGTCCAAGGCCCCCTTGCCCTTAAAGCCATGCAGAAGCTTACCAAAGAACCCATTGAGGATATGCCCTATTACACCTTTAAGGTGCTTGAATTTGCAGGTGTTGGAAATGTAATCCTTTCCACTACGGGATATACCGGTTCGGGAGGTTGTGAGATTTATTTTGAAAATAAGGATGGCCTGAAGATCTATGAGGCCGTTCTGGAAGCCGGGGAAGAATTCGGGATAAAACCCATTGGCCTGGCTGCACGCGACACCCTCCGCCTGGAGATGGGCTTCTGTCTGTATGGAAATGACATCAATGATACCACCTCCCCCATTGAAGCCGGTCTTGGTTGGATCACCAAGTTTGCTGATGGCAAAGACTTCATCAACAGGGGAAACCTGCAAAAGCAAAAAACCGAAGGCGTGGATCGTAAACTGGTGGGTTTCCAGATGGTTGACAAGGGTATTCCAAGGCAACACTATGCCATTCTGAATGGAGAAGGCAATACCATTGGCGAGGTTACCTCGGGTACCATGGCCCCATCATTGAAGGTGGGTATTGGAATGGGTTATGTGAAACCTTCCTTTGCAAAAGCTGGCTCAGAAATTTTCCTTGATATCCGGGGAAAAGCCCTGAAAGCCGAAGTGGTAAAGCTACCTTTTTACAAAGGATAAAATAATTGAATGAAATAAGGCCCCTGCTGGTCCTGATCAGCAGGGGTTGTTTTATTTTCAAAACATACACTATGTATAGCGAAGATGGGAAATACAGCATAGAAGTTTGCTTCTCTCCCCTTTCGTGGCCGCTTTATGACCGTGATGATTCCGTGGTGGTCATCACTGATATTTTCAGGGCCAGTACAGCCATTTGCGCTGCCTTTCACAATGGGGTAAAAAGTATGATCCCCGTTGCTGAGATTAGTGAAAGTGAGGAATACAAAAAGAAGGGGTATATTGTAGCAGGCGAAAGGGATGGGAAAAAGCTGGACTGTGCTGATTTTGGCAATTCTCCCTTTAATTTTCTGGAACCTTCCCTCAGAGGCCAGACCATTGTCATTAACACGACAAACGGCACGCAGGCCATAAAAGCGGTAGCTCACGGAAACAATGACGTCGTCATAGGTGCCTTTATAAACCTAACGGCAGTTGCTGATTATATCATGGAATTAAAAAAGCCTTTAGTGGTCTTTTGTGCGGGATGGAAAAACCGCTTCAGCATGGAAGACACCCTGTTTGCCGGAGCGCTTGTTGAGCACCTTCTAAATAATGGGCGGGGCGACTATTATACTATGTGTGATGCAGCCATTGCCAGTGCTGACCTGTGGTTGCTTGCCAAAGGTAATCCAATGGGCTATGTTGAAAAAGCAGCGCATCGCCACAGGTTGCGTAAAATGGGGCTGGATGATATCATTGAATTCTCGCTTTCGGCTGACTTCACCACTGCAGTGCCCGTTTTACGCGGCAAAGAGCTGGTGAGTGCACACTAAAATTCTCGATGGCTTAAAAGACTTGACAGCAATTGCTTAAATCCCTATATTTAGGGGTCAAAGTAAAGCGTTCAAGACATGCACCGCGGGGCAAAGTTCCTTCCTGTATTATTCTTTATTTTGTTCAGCCTGACCCCTCCCTTGGGAAGTATGGGGTTTGGTTTTGTGGCACACCGAAAGATTAACCGGCTGGCGGTATTTACCCTCCCGCCTGAAATGGTGGGCTTCTTCAAAAAGAACATAGAATACCTTTCGGAGCATGCGGTAGATCCTGATCGTAAAGCTTTTGCCATTCCGGGAGAAGCTGAACGCCATTATATAGATATTGAAAGATATGGCAGCTCTCCTTTCGATTCATTGCCCCGTCACTGGACGCAAGCCATTGAAAAATACAAAGAGGGCACTTTGGTTCATAACGGCGTTTTGCCCTGGCATATTTACTTGATGCTGATCAGGTTAACATACGCGTTTGAGGAACGGGACCCCGATCTTATCCTTTACCAGGCTGCCCACATTGGACATTATATCGCGGATGCCTGCACACCCCTTCATACAACCATGCATTACAATGGCGTCAGACCTGAACAGGCAGGCATCCATGCACTCTGGGAAAGCCGAATACCCGAAATGTTATCACATTCTGATTCATTCGATTATTTGGTGGGCAGGGCACAATTAATTGAAGAGCCCCTTGAAAGGGCATGGGAACTGGTAAAGATGAGTCATCTAATGGTAGATTCAATTTTTCAGGCTTATGACCTGATGCTTGAGAATTTCTCACCTGACCAGGTATTCTCGTATGAGGTTCGGGGGCAGGCCCTATCGCGGGTTTATTCGCGGGAGTTTACTTTGGCCCTGCACAAGGAAATGAACCAAATGGTAGAGCGCCAGATGCGGCTCGCCGTCAAGTGCGTTGGTGATTTTTGGTATACAGCCTGGGTAAATGCAGGCCAACCAGACCTGTATGCACTGGAAGATAAAGGAATTAGCCGCAAATTTCGCAAGCTCCTTGAACGAGAACGGAAAGAATGGGAAGAAGCAAAAGAGCCGGCAGGAAGACCTAATCCGGAATAATCATTTCCCGGTTGATAAGCTATTCCATAAACCTTCTGTTATGATAAAACAGCAAAATAAAAATGCCGGTAATCACAACAAATGGAGAAAGGGTCTTAAACAGCCACAAAAATGGAACTTTCAGAAAAATAAACGGTAACACCAGGAATAGAAGCATAGAGATAGAAAAGATCCAGTATCCCACTTCAACCCGGTTCCACATCTGTATCAGACCGACAAAAGCTGTAACCGACAAAATAAAAGCAACAATGGAATAGATCAGTCCAGCCACTTGCACCAGATTTGGAGGCAAGATACCAGGACGCATAAACTCAAGCAGGTCGTTCTGAATCCCGCCAAGGATCAAGAAGAAAAGCGAGAAAACAAGGGTAATGCCCCCAAAAATAAATGCCATCACACACAATACCTTATATTGCAGTGGCCTTTCCTGGTAGGAATGAATATATTCGGCAGTCATGATACAATGGAATTGGTTGTATCAAATTTAATAATTTATTGAATGCTTACCAAAGAATGATTAGCATTTATAAGAAAATAAATTATTTAGACTAAACAAGATAATCTAATGGATCCTTTTCTTTTATAAATTGCAATGCTTTTCCCATCTCGGCATACATAACCACATCATCCTCCACAAAGGGAACCTTTTGCCGGAAATCTTTAAGAAGTTTCTTAAGAACTGGAGAAGTTTTTCTGGCATCCCTGAATTCCATAGCCTGGCTGGCATTCAGTAGTTCAATAGCCAGCAATTTAGCCAGGTTGTCAACAATTTTCAATGTCTTTACGGCAGCATTGGCACCCATGCTAACGTGGTCTTCCTGGCCCTGACTTGATTCAATGGAATCAACAGAAGCCGGCGTGCAATATTGTTTATTCTGGCTCACAATGGAAGCCGCAGTATATTGGGGGATCATAAAGCCTGAGTTAAGGCCGGGATGTGCTACGAGAAAGGATGGCAATTGGCGCGCCCCGGAGATCAGCCGATACACCCTGCGCTCGGAAATATTCCCCAATTCTGCAAGTGCAATACCCAGGAAATCAAGCGTTATGGCCAAAGGTTGTCCATGAAAATTGCCTGCTGATATGATTAAATCCCCTTCCGGAAAAATGGTGGGGTTATCGGTAACCGCATTGATCTCATTCTCGAAGACTGAGCACACATAGCTTATGGCATCTTTTGAAGCCCCATGGACCTGGGGAATGCAGCGGAACGAATAGGGATCCTGGACATGGCCTTTCTTTTGGTTGATCAGAAGGCTTCCTTCCAGTATCTTCCTGAATTGCCTTGCGGTTTCAATTTGTCCCTCATGATGCCTTACCAGGTGGACTTGCTCCAGGAAAGGTTCAATTTTACCATCAAACCCTTCAAGGGAAAGGGCACCTGTAAAATCAGCCCAAAGGCTCAATTCCCTTGCCTTCATCAGGCAATAACTCCCGATGGCAGCCATAAACTGGGTACCGTTAAGCAGTGCAAGGCCTTCCTTGGATGCCAGTTCCAGCGGTTGCCATCCCTTCAGCTTCAATACTTCGGCTGCAGACATTCTTTGGCCTTCAAAGATCACATCTCCAAGGCCCAACAAAGGCAAAGACAAGTGTGCCAGAGGGGCCAGATCACCGGAAGCACCCAGAGAACCCTGGCTGTAAACCACAGGCAGGATATCATAATTAAAAAAATCGATCAGGCGTTCCACCGTTTCCAATCGTATTCCGGAATGTCCGTATGAAAGCGACTGGATCTTCAGGATTAACATCAGCCTTACCAAGTCGGGCGACAACTCCTCTCCCATTCCACAGGCATGCGACATCACCAGGTTCTTCTGCAATGTTCCCAGTTCCTGTCGGGAAATACTGTGGTTGCATAACGACCCGAAACCCGTGGTAACCCCATAAATGGGTTCATTCTGATGACGGATCTTTTCATCCAGGTAATTGCGGCAGGCAATGATTCTTTGTCTGGATTCTTCAGATAAATCCAGCTTCATTTCTTTCTGAAGAATGCTTTTTAAAGTGTCGAGGGTGATTCGTTGAGGGCTGATATGATGGGTTTCCATTATTGAAATATTACGGTTGATGGGTAAGCATTTGAATGATTGAGGCAGCAGGCAATTGCTGCTGGTCCCCGGTCTTCATATTTTTGAGTGAATAAAGTCCCTGGCTGATTTCACTATCACCGGCAAGCAATACAAAAGGAATTCCGTTTTTATCGGCATACTGCATTTGCTTTTTCATTTTTGCGGGATCAGGATACATTTCACAACTGATGCCATGTAACCTAAGCTTCTGAAGCAATGGGAGGCAATAATTCCGTTCACGCTCCCCAAAGTTTACGGCAAGCAAAGTGGTAAATGATCCCATTCCCTCCGGAAAGAGATTCAACTCCTTCATAACATCATAAATGCGGTCTGCACCAAAAGAGATACCTACTCCGGAAGTACCCTGTAAGCCAAATATTCCGGTGAGATCATCATATCTGCCTCCGCCACAAATGCTTCCCAGGGCAACATCCAGGGCTTTCACCTCAATGATGGCCCCCGTATAATAGTTCAAGCCACGCGCAAGGGTAAGATCCAATTCCAGATTACAACCCAGTGGGGTACTGGAAATTATCTCAAACACTTCACGAACTTCTTCAATTCCCTTTTTGCCTGTTTCTGAGGACTTCAAAATCTCTGAAAGCGCAGCGAGCTTTTCATGGTCAGAACCCTCAAGTAACAGTACAGGCTGCAATTTCTCAATAGCTTCGCGGCTGAGCCCGCGGTCAAGTAACTCCTCCTTAACTTTCTCCAGCCCGATCTTTTCCATTTTATCAATGGCCACCGTGATATCCGTCAGTTTTTCCTCAAAACCGATGTATTGGGCAATGCCAGCCAGGATCTTACGGTTATTCAACTTGATCATGACCCGAATACCAAGACTGCCAAAAACCTCATCAATGATCTGCAAAAATTCAGCCTCGTTAACCAGTGAATCACTCCCAACCACATCCACATCGCACTGGAAAAATTCGCGATAGCGGCCTTTCTGCGGCCTGTCGGCACGCCAAACCGGTTGGATCTGGTATCGCTTAAAGGGAAAGGTAATTTCGTTCTGATACTGCACCACAAAGCGGGCAAAAGGAACCGTCAGGTCGTAACGCAGCCCCTTTTCTGAAATACGAGAGGATAATTTGCCTGAATCACGCTCATTCCAAAGATCTTCATTCACTTTTAATGCAAAATCGCCTGAATTCAATATTTTGAATATCAACCGGTCTCCCTCCTCCCCATACTTTCCGAGCAAAGTCGACAGGTTTTCAAGCGCAGGGGTTTCAATGGGCTTGAAGCCATGCAATTGAAAAATCCTGCGAATCGTATTGAAGATCATCTCCCTGCCTGCGATCTCCAGCGGTAAAAAATCACGGGTACCTTTCGGAATCCCTGGTTTTTGAATTGCCATATATGCTATCTTAATAATTGCCACAAAATTAAGCCCTTTTTCCAAAAAGGGCAGCCAAAAAATAAAATCCATCGTGATAAATAGATTTGAACAAATTTTCCTAATTTTGTTTTATGATTATAGTCTTTTTTAGCTATTTCTAATTGTTATTAAGTAATAGATAAGTTTCTTTTCATTATTCTCCTATTATTAATTGTAAAGTAATCTTTCATGAGTAATGTAAAAAGTCCCCTGACGCGGATCGGGGTATTTTATGATGGTAATTATTTCTTACATGTCAGCAATTATTACAATTACGTTCATCCCCGCAAACGCAGGCTAAGCATTGCAGGACTGCATGAATTTATTCGTCAGCAGGTGGCTGCAGAAGATGGAGGTGATTATAATCTTTGCCATATTGTGGATGCGCATTATTTCCGCGGCCGCATCAGCGCCCAGGAAGCTTCTCAGCGAGGCAATCAATTGTATTACGAAAGGGTTTTTGATGACATCCTGATGTCTGAGGGCGTTGTAACCCATTATTTCCCCCTGAAGAACTTTTACGGGAAACGCGAGGAGAAAAGCGTTGACGTTTATCTTGCCCTGGAAGCCTATGAAATAGCCAGAACCGGGAAAATCGATGTGCTGGTGCTGATCAGCTCTGATGGGGACTTTGTTCCGCTCATACGAAAGGTCAATGGCCTCGGTGTCAGGGTTATGGTTCTTTGCTGGGATTTCGAATTTACCAACGACGAAGGACAAAAAATGGTGACCCGCACGTCGCAGCATCTGCTCGAAGAGGTCTCCTACCCCATCCAGATGCACGAACTTATTGACAGCCGTCTTAAAAAGAATGACCCCTTAGTCAATTCACTCTTTGTCCAGGAAGAATTTAACTCGCCAACCACTACCGACGACGATGACAAATTTAACCGGATTGACCTGGAAGATGTGAAAACCAGTGAAATTCTCAGTCTGAAAAATGGATATGGGTTCATTAAATATCCCAACAATAACTTGTTTTTCCATTATACGGATGTCCTGAACGTTGACTTCAACGAGCTTTTAACAGGTGATGAAGTGGAGTTTTCGGTGGAGAAAAAGTATAACGGACAGGATGTTGCCAAGAACGTAAGAAAAATCAATTAGGTCATCCCTTGATCACGGCGAGGGGCCTCAACGCAACCAGGATGTCCACCAGGTCATCCTGGTTTTTCATTACGATTTCTATGTTCTTGTAAGCACCGGAAGCCTCCTCCAGGTCACCAGGCCTTCGCAGGGCATGAATAATCCCTTTTTGGTCAAGTTTTTCAATTTCCTGTTTCAGGTTAAGAGACCGGATCGCCTCCTTGCGTCCCATTTTTCTTCCGGCACCATGTGAACAGCTTTCAAAACTCTCCGGGTTGCCTTTCCCTCTTACAATATAGCTGTTTGCGCCCTGGCTGCCAGGAATGATCCCCGTGGTATCCAGGCTTGCCCGGGTGGCTCCCTTACGGTGAACCATCACTTCCTGCCCAAAGTGCTTCTCTGGTGCTGCATAATTATGGGCAATATTGATCATTGGGGCGGCCCGGAATTTCCCTTTGAAATGCCCTTCAAAGACCGAAAGGATATTGTCCATCATCAGCCGCCTGTTGGAAAGGGCAAAATCAATGCAATAGTCCATTTCAGCAATGTATTGCCGGCCTTCAACACTATTGACAGGTAGCCAGGCCAACTGAACAGAGCGGGGAACAGTACTTTTCCACTGCTCATTCAGTTTTATGGCCAGGCGGTTATAATAATCAGCCACTTGTTTGCCGATGTTTCGGCTCCCTGAATGCACCATGATCCATATCTGCCCATCCGAACCCTTTTGGATCTCAATAAAATGGTTTCCTCCGCCCAGGGTGCCGATCTGGTGGGTTGCGCTGTCATATTCACGGCTCACCACCGGCATTTCCTGCAAGCTTTCCCTGAAAGGCATCCTGCTTTCATCCTGGGGTTTGCTGTGATGCTTAAAACCCAAAGGGATCAGGGCCCTAATGCCTGAAAGTATGCTTTTGAGGGTTTTTACATCCACTTCCTCCAAGGAAGTCTGCACTGCACACATCCCGCATCCAATATCAACGCCAACGGCATTGGGAATGATAACCTCCCTGGTAGCCAGCACCCCTCCAATGGGCATGCCAAATCCCTGATGGCAATCCGGCATCAGGGCTATATGTCTGAAGGCAAACGGAAGACGTGCCAGGTTTCTGGCCTGTTCAAGGGCCCCGGCCTCAATATCGTTAAGCCAGAGTTTGATCGGTAGCGGCTCGTCTTTGATTTCCCGGATCATTGCTTTCGTACATTGAAAGAATGAAGATAGTGCATTTTTTCAAAATTTCCCATAGCTGCTGCAGAATAAGGCTTGCTGACTTCAATCCGAAGGGCAGAATTGCTACCTTTGCACTGCACTAAAAAAATAAGCAAAAATGGCATTAAACTGTGGAATGGTGGGGATGGCCGGAAGCGGCAAGACCACGCTTTTTAACTCATTATCAAGAGGTCGTGAAGCTGATACCCACATGGCAGGGAAACCTAACCTCGGTCAGATTGAAGTACCCGATCCGAGGCTTGATGCCATCGCAGCCCTTGTGAAGCCAGCCAAGGTGGTCCGGACCACTGTTGAGATCATCGACATCCCTGGCCTTACCAAAGGCGGAGCTACCCAGAAAGGTGCCGGTCAGTTCCTGGCCGAGATCCGCCAGACCGATGCTATCATCCACGTGCTGCGTTGCTTTGATGATGTCCATGTGCCGCATATCGAGGGAAGCGTAAACCCCCTGCGCGACAAGGAAACCATTGACCTGGAGCTGATTGCCAAAGATCTGGAAACCCTGGAGAAGAAGATGCAGCGCGTTGAGAAACTGGTGAAGGTGGGCGAAAAAGATGCAAAGAAAGGACTTGAACTGCTCAAAAAAATTCAGGACCATTTCGAGAACGGTGAACCAGCCCGCAGCTTTCCCTTCCAGGATGACGAAATGGCTTTGGTTGACGACTGCTTCTTTCTGACCATTAAGCCGGTGATTTACGTTTGCAATGTGGATGAAGCCTCAGCGGCGAATGGCAACAATTACACCGAAATGGTCAAAACGGCCATTGAGCAGGAAGGGGCAGAAATGCTGGTCATTGCCGCAAAGGCAGAGGCCGAGATCGCCCAGCTCGACAGCGAAGAGGATCGGATGGCCTTTCTGGAAGACATGGGCCTGAAGGAACCAGGGGTAAACAAACTCATACGGGCAGCGTACCATACCCTCAACCTGCACACCTTCTTTACTGAAGGCCCCAAGGAAGTCAGGGCCTGGACCATCCGTGCAGGAACCCTCGCCCCCCAGGCGGCTGGGGTTATCCATTCTGACCTGGAAAGGGGATTTATCCGTGCGGAAGTAAAACGCTGGGAAGACTTCGTGGAGCTTGGCTCAGAACACGCCTGCAAACAAGCCGGAAAGTTCCACATCGAGGGCAAAACCTATGTGGTAAAAGACGGCGATATCTTCCATGTAAGATTTAACGTTTAAAAAAGAATTCCTGACGAAATACAAAAAATGACTGCTTCAAAACAATGAAGCAGTCATTTTTTTTGCCCTGGCCTTTTAATTGTTAAATTTCTTTCAAACGCATTCACTGACAGTGCCTTAAAAGTCTCGAGCGATTAAGCCGGAACCCTGTAACCTTAATCCTGGCTCATAGTTTAACCGGTGTTAATACGGAGTTTATACGGTTTAAACCGTATAAACTCCGTATTAACCCTATCCGAAACCCGATCTTTAACCAAATCCAAAGTAAATGTGGCCTTTTTTATTGGGGACAAAAAAGTGAAAGGGAATGGCATTTGAGGCATATTAATGAACGCCTCAACCATATAAAATGAAATGTTTAAGGATTATAAAGCTTCAAAAAAATCCTGCAGGGCATCCAGGTAATATTCCTTCCAGCCTTCCACCATATTATCGAAAGCCTCTTCAGGAATGCCTGTGTGCAAAACCATAATCTGCGTTCCTCCCTTTTCGGGAAAGAGTTTGATGGTAACAATGGATTCTTCCTCCTCGCCTTCAAAATACCACTGTTGTTTCAGCATTTTTTCAGGCTCAAATTCTATGTTTCGGCCAGTGATTTCTCCATTAAGCAGGCTGAACTCTGATTCGGGTTCCTCGCTCATTATGGCGGGCTCACCGCTCCAGAGCTCAATAGTCAATGGATTGGTTAAAGCCCTGTAAACCTCTTCAGGGGTTGCTTTTAGTTTCCGATACAATTTAAGGTTTTTCGACATGGCTTATTTTTTCTTTTTCAACACAAATGAAGTCAGGGCAGGGATATACAACATCAGTCGCTGATTATTCGGATCCGAATGGGTTGAATAGACCAGCTTTTCATCAATACGACCGAAGCCTCCAAACCGTGGGTTATCGGTATTCAGCACCATTGAATAGTCTCCAGAAGGAGCCTTGACCGGGTAATCCGTATAGGAATCAAACGGATTGAAATTAAAGACAAACACAAGTTCCTTACGCCCGATGACCAGGATCTGATCCGAGACATGTTCCATCAAGCGATTCACCTCAGGATACAACAAAAGTTTTTCTTTTCGGATCAGGCCAATCATCTCCTGGTCGAAAGCATTCAGCAAATGATATCTGAGATCGGGATCTTTCATTAAACTCCACTGCCTTCGTGCATGGTGATACGACCAATTGTTGTGCCTTCCGGGAAAATCGATCCATTCAGGGTGCCCAAATTCATTCCCCATAAAATTCAGATAGCCATTGCCAGCAGTGGCAAGGGTAATGAGACGAATCATTTTATGCAAGGCCATCCCATTGTCAATGGTCAGGTTTTGCTGGTCGACCCGCATATTGAAATACATATCCTGATCCATCAGCCAGAAAATGATTGTCTTATCACCCACCAGGGCCTGATCGTGAGACTCGGCATAATGTATCGTTTTTTCATCCCAGCGTTTGTTTGAGAGCTGGTTAAACATTTCGCTCACGTGCCAGAACTGTATGCGCTGCTCCTTAATGGTTCTGATCCAGTAATCGGGCACCCCCATGGCCAGGCGATAATCAAATCCCAGTCCGCCAAGGGCCTGTGAAGTGGCCAGACCCGGCATTCCGCTCATCTCTTCAGCGACACTGATGGCACCGGGTTTTATTTCGTGGATGAGTTTATTGGCAAGATACAGGTAAGTAATGGCATCTTCATCCTGGTTTTCGTTGAAATACTGGTCATAACTCATAAACGCCGTTCCCAGTCCGTGATCCAGGTATAGCATGCTGGTCACCCCGTCAAAACGATACCCGTCAAAGCCATATTCTTCCAGCCAGAATTTACAATTGGAAAGCAAAAAGTGTAACACACTGTCTTTCCCGTAATCGAAGCAGCGGCTGTCCCAGGCAGGGTGATTGCCGCGCGGACCGTCGTGAAAGAACTGATAATAGGTGCCATCATAACGGCTTATACCTTCTACCTCATTCTTTACTGCATGGGAGTGAACGATATCCATAATGACCCTGATACCCCTGCCATGAGCATCGTCAACCAGGGCTTTTAGATCCTCTGGCGTGCCAAAACGACTGGAAGCAGCAAAAAAACTATTGACATGGTATCCAAAAGAGCCGTAAAACGGATGCTCCTGGACAGCCATCAGCTGGATGGTATTATAGCCAGCCTTTTCAATATGTGGCAAAACATTTACCCGAAACTCCTCCCAAGTGCCCACTTTATATTCTTCGGTGGCCATCCCGGTATGTGCTTCATAAATCAGTGGAAAAAAGTTTTTGTCGTATTTCAGTGCGTTTTTCCATTGATATTCCTCATCAGGACTCCAGACCTGGGCATTCCATAGATGAGTGACCGGGTCCTGTACCACTCGATTTGCCCAAGCCGGGATACGGTCGCCCGATCCACCTTCCCAGCACATGAAAAGCTTGTAAAGGTCCTGGTGTTTCATCGCACCGTCAGGCAAGTTGAGCTCCCAGTTGCCATTGCCAATGGGCTGAAGTTTATAAGATTCCTCCAGTTTCCATTGAGTAAAATCGCCAATCAGGTATATGCAGCTGGCGTTGGGTGCCCACTCCCTTAGCACCCAGCCTTCTGGTGTGCGGTGCAGACCAAAATAATTATAGCCATTGGCAAAGTCACCCAGCTTGCCTTCGCCCGTCAGTTCCTTTTCTTTTTGGTAAGCCTTGCGCAGGCGGCTTACAATCTTATACTTGTGCGGCTCAAGGAATGGATCTTTTTTAACAAAATCAGGCGTTAGCATGGGCGGGAGGGTTACTGGTTTAAAATAAGGCAGTCAAACCAAAATTCTTTATCAAACATAAACTTTTTTATTCAACCAAGGGTAGTTTTACCCAGGCTTTTTTCAATAACATTTAGGGTTTTTTACATTATTTACCCCCTGTCGTCACTTGCCATTGCACCAAAAAAACATACCTTTGCATAATTTTAATTCAATCTAAATAAAGCTAACTTCGCTTACACAATAATGACGCTGAATGATCTGAAAAACGGTGAACGGGGCATTATCCTGAAGGTAAAAGGACGGGGCGCTTTCCGCAAACGGATCATTGAAATGGGTTTTGTTGTCGGGAAAACTGTCGAAGTCATCAAGAAGGCCCCCTTGCGCGATCCCATCGAATATTGTGTCATGGGATACAATGTTTCTTTGCGTGGGAGCGAAGCCCAGCTCATTGAAGTGGCCCGTGAAAAAGATTATCAACCTGCAGGTGAAAAAGCTTTTGACGGTACCATAACCCGTGATCGCATCAACAACCTGAGGCGCTATGGAAAAACCATCAACGTAGCCCTCGTAGGCAATCCCAATAGCGGGAAAACCACCTTTTTTAATTTTGCTTCAGGATCAAGAGAACGGGTTGGCAACTACAGCGGAGTGACCGTCGACGCAAAAGAGTCGCGGTTCCGTATGAATGGTTATCATTTCCGGATTACTGATTTACCAGGCACGTATTCTATCTCGGCATATACCCCAGAAGAGGTTTTCGTCAGGAATTTTATCCAGGAGAAACTACCTGATGTTGTGATCAACATTGTGGATGCCTCCAGCATCGAGCGTAATCTTTATCTTACTACGCAATTGATCGACATGGACATCAGGGTCATTATGGTGCTCAATATGTACGATGAACTTGAAGCCAAAGGTGACCAGCTCGATTATGAATGCCTTGGAAAAATGATCGGTATCCCCATTGTCCCTACCGTAAGTTCGAAAGGGAAGGGGATTCGGGAGACCTTCGAGAAAGTGATAGAGGTTTTTGAAGACCGCAATCCGGTCATCAGGCATATCCACATCAATTATGGCAACAGTATGGAGCGCTCCATCAAGGATCTCCAGGACCTGATCAATGCTCCGGGCAACCAATACCTGACAGATAGAATTTCTTCACGTTTTCTGGCCATTAAACTGCTGGAAAAAGATAAGGAAGCCATTAAAAAGATCATGGGAAACTGCCATAACCATGAGGAGATTCTCTTCTATGCAGGGCAGGAAAGGGACCGTTTGGAAAAGGAGTACGGCGAACATCCTGAAACCGTGATTACTGACCTGAAATATGGGTTTATATCGGGCGCCTTAAAAGAAACCCTCAAGCAGGCTGCCGCTGAAGAGCGTAAAACCAGTGAAGTAATCGACACCCTGATCACCCACAAAGTTTTCGGAATCCCCATATTCATGCTTTTCATGTGGATCATGTTCTGGGCAACGTTCCAATTGGGAAGCTATCCTATGGAATGGATTGAATCGGGGGTTACTGCCATTGCTGAATTACTGAATGGGAAAATGAGTGATGGGCCCTTAAAAGACCTTCTTGTCAATGGTATTGTCAGCGGTGTGGGTGGAGTGATTGTCTTTCTTCCAAATATCATACTGTTGTTCTTTTTTATCAGCCTGATGGAGGACACAGGATATATGTCCAGGGCGGTTTTTATCATGGACAAGCTGATGCATAAAATCGGGCTACACGGAAAATCTTTCATACCTCTATTGATGGGTTTTGGCTGCAATGTGCCAGCCATCCTGGCAACGCGAACCCTGTCGAACCGCAACGATAGGCTCCTGACCATGCTCATTAACCCCTTCATGTCTTGCAGCGCCCGGTTGCCAATCTATGTCCTGCTGATCAGCGCATTCTTTCCCGAAAACCAGGGAAGCATGCTGTTCATGATTTACCTGATCGGAGTCTTGGTCGCTATTGGTGTTGCCCTGTTGTTTAAAAAACTTCTTTTCCGATCGCAAGAGGTACCTTTTGTGATGGAGTTGCCTCCCTACCGCATGCCTACTCTGCGCGCCACTACTACCCATATGTGGAGCCGCGCCGCGCAGTATCTCCGGAAAATTGGAGGTGTAATACTCGTCGCATCCATCATTATATGGGCATTAGGGTATTTCCCCCACGGAAATAAGTACCAGCAGGAAATAACTGTCCAGCAGGAAACCTTGCGCAAAGAATACCAGGCAAAAGCCATTTCGAATCCTGCACTAACACCCGAGGAGAAAGAGGTCCTGACCCAGGGTCTGGATGAACAACTGCAACTTACAGCGGCAAGAGGTTATACTTCAAGGCTCGAAAACAGTTATATCGGAACCATAGGTAAAACCATTCAGCCTGTGATGAATCCCCTGGGATTTGACTGGAAGATGACCATAAGCATTATTTCCGGAGTTGCCGCAAAGGAAATTGTGGTCAGTACGCTGGGTGTTCTATATCAGGCCGACGAGAATGTTCAAACGCAAAGCCAGTCTTTGATCGAAAAATTGCAAACTCAGACCTACACCCAGGGTCCCAATGCAGGTCAGTATGTCTTTAATAAAAGGGTTGCATTCAGTTTTATGCTTTTTGTATTGCTCTACTTCCCCTGCATAGGTGTGATTGTTGCCATCAGCAAGGAATCTGGACACTGGAAATGGGGGCTTTTCACAATTGTTTATACTACCCTGATCGCCTGGGTTTTCTCATTTGTTTTTTACCAGGCCAGTGGCCTGTTTGTCTGAAGAAAGGAGCATTTATGATACAATGGATCATTACCATCGGAATATTAACCATAGTTCTCATTTATACCATTATCAAGGTAGTCAGAATAATTCAGCGACCCAGGGATGAAAATGCTTCCCCCTGTGGATCCTGCTCAAGCGATTGCGCTTCCTGTCCCTTCCTTACCAAAGTCAATTTACCAGATAATCTGGGAGAAAATCATTAAAGAAGGTAATTTTTTGTTATTTTCGGTTGAGCAATCCATTCAACCACAATGACACTGCCTTGAACCTTCAGTCCATCCTTTTTAAATACTGGGGCTTCAGTTCCTTCAGGCCCCTGCAGGAAGAAGTCATCCAGTCAGTGCTCGATGGCCACGACACCCTGGCCCTCATGCCGACAGGGGGAGGAAAATCACTCTGCTATCAGGTGCCTACCCTGGCACGCGCTGGATTGTGCATTGTCGTAACACCCCTCATCGCCCTGATGAAGGACCAGGTACAGAACCTGAAAAACCGGGGGATAAAAGCCATCGCTGTACACCATGGAATGAGCCGGATGGAAATTGATATCGCCATTGATAACTGCGTATACGGTGACATCAAATTCCTTTATTTATCTCCCGAGAGACTTACCACAGAACTGCTGCGCGTGAGGATACCCAAAATGAAGGTTTCTCTTCTGGCCGTTGATGAGGCCCATTGCATCTCGCAATGGGGCTATGATTTCAGGCCCCCTTACCTGCGCATTGCCGAAGTACGAGAATTACTTCCCAACACACCCATCCTCGCTCTGACTGCTACTGCAACCCCTGAGGTGGTCAAGGATATCCAGGTAAAGCTGGATTTTCGCAATCCTAAGGTATTCCGCAAGAGTTTTGAGCGTAAAAACCTTGCTTACCTTGTCCTTGAAGAAGAGGATAAGCTAAACCGGTTGTTGAGGATTTGTAAAAAGGTTATAGGCACTGGGATAGTTTATGCGCGCAACAGGAAAAAGACAAGGGAAATCGCTCAATTCCTTTCGAGAAATGGGGTGCCGGCCGATTTCTTCCACGCAGGACAAACGACTCCTGAGCGTGACAAGAAACAAAAAGCCTGGATGGCAGAAAAAACCAGCGTGATGGTTGCCACCAATGCCTTTGGGATGGGCATTGACAAGGCCAACGTGCGCTTTGTCGTTCATATGGACCTCCCCGACTGCCCTGAAGCTTATTTCCAGGAAGCCGGACGTGCAGGAAGGGATGAAAAAAAAGCCTACGCCGTATTGCTTTTCAATAAATCAGACAGTATTGAACTAAAACGCCACCACGATCAATCTTTCCCTCCCATTGAATTCATCAAAAAAGTGTACAATGCACTGGGAAATTATTTCCAATTGGCCATTGGTGCTGGAAGAGAACAGCGTATGGCTTTCAGTATGAGTGATTTTGCTGAGAATTTTGCTTTCGATCCTGTTCTTACTTACAACGCCCTCCTTTTCCTGGAACGTGAAGGCTATCTTGCCCTCTCTGAGGCTCTGTCTAATCCCTCCAAATTATTTTTCACCATTGACAAGGAAGAACTTTATCGGTTCCAGTTATCTACCCCGGCTTACGATTCATTGATAAAGGTTTTGCTTCGGTCCTATGCAGGCCTGTTCACCGAATTTGTTAAAATCAATGAAAACGACCTGGCAAAGAGATTGAATATCAGTCGGGAAGAGGTAGTAAAACGCCTGAAGTGGCTCCAACAGGTCAATATCCTGCAATATGAACCTCAAAACGATCTGCCTACTCTCACCTTCCTGGAAGAGCGATTGCATGAAAACCAGTTGCGGATTTCACCCGAGGTTTACCACGAAAGACGAAAATTTGCCAGGGAACGACTCGATGCCATGCTCCGCTATGCTGAGACCACAAACAAATGCAGGAGCATCCTGTTGCTGAATTATTTCGGGGAAGACATCAGGCAACGTTGTGGGCAATGCGATGTTTGTCTCGAACGCAACAAAGCCGACGTATCAAATTATGAGTTCGACCTGATTTTAAAGGAAATTAAACCCTTGCTCCTGCAAAACCCGATGCCTATAAAGGAATTGCTGGCCCTAATACCTCCCTCATTATCTGAGGAAAAGGTAATCAGGGTGGTGCAATGGTTGATGGAAAACGATAAGATCATTCTCCTCAAGGACGAGCTGACCATGAAATGGGCTGATTAGGCAAGTGATTTCCATCCATCAGGCTTCTTGCCAAAACTTTATTTCTCAGCCCTTTTCCTTACCTTTGCAGCAATTAATAAAAAAAAACAACTCCAGCGATATGCAAAGATACAGGCATATTTTTTTTGACCTCGACCGCACCCTATATGATTTTGACCGTAACAACAGGGAAACCATTTTTCAGTTGTATCAAAACTTCAGGCTTGATGAACAGGGCGTAAGCAGCTTCTCCGAATTTCACCAAACCTATAGAGGCATTAATCTTGGTTTGTGGGAACGCTACAAAAAACAAGAAATCACCAAGGAATACCTTAACGTAACCCGTTTTGCAGAAACCCTGAAGGCCTTCGGCATCAATCACGGGCTGGCAAGTCAGTTTGCATCCGAATACATTCGTATAAGCCCCCTGCAGGTTAACCTCGTTCCTGGCACCATTGAAATCCTTGAATACCTGCATCCCCGCTACCCACTTCATATTATTACCAATGGTTTCGACGAGATTCAATTCATCAAGATTGAACGATGTGGCTTAAACCCTTACTTTACCCACATTATCGTTAGCGAAGACGCCGCTGCACAGAAACCAGACAGGAGAATCTTTGATTTCGCCTTTGAAAAAACCAAAGCCATTCCTGAAGAGTCGATTTATATTGGTGATGATCCCCAGTCTGACATTTTGGGGGCAAAAATGGCATGCATGGACCAGGTGTGGCTGGCACAGCCCGACGAAGTATCAGAGCATGAACCTACATACCGGATCAGCAACTTGTTGGAACTAAAGAATATTCTCTGATTTAGTTCAGAAACGCGCTATGGGGTGAATACCCCCCTTTACCATATCCCCTATCTTTACTAAAGGTTCAACATCCAGGGGTAAGTACAGGTCAACACGCGAGCCAAATTTAATGAACCCGAGTTCTTTTCCCTGTGTAACCTCCATTCCCGTTTTGCTGTAACAAACGATCCTTCGGGCTACAAAACCAGCCACCTGGTGCATTAATATCTGCCTGCCCTCATGGGTTTCAAAAGCTATGGAGGTTCGTTCGTTAAGGGTACTCGACTTAGGATTCCACGCCACGAGGAATTTGCCGTGGTGATGTTTTTTGTAAAGGACCTTCCCGCTGACAGGATAACGGTTCTGGTGAACATTGGCCGGCGACATAAATATGGATACCTGCAGCAGCTTTCCCTTGAAAAACTCTTTTTCGATGGTCTCTTCCACCACCACCACACGTCCATCGGCAGGGCTAAGGATAATGGAGGGGTCCTGAACGACCTTCCTGTTGGGCGAACGGAAAAACTGCAAAACAAAAACAAGCAGGAGCAACAGGGGGCCGTAGATCCACCAGGTCCAGGCTCCTGATTCAGGGAACCACAAGCGAAGGATTAGCCTTGCAGCTAGCAATAAAATGGCAACAAAAACGATTGTTGGATAACCTTCCCGGTGAATTTTCATGTTCAAAATCAGAATACAATGATTAAATAGACAAAAACAAAAGGAGCAGCCATTATTACCCCGTCAAAACGATCCAGAATGCCCCCATGCCCAGGCAATAACCTTCCGCTGTCTTTGGCATTGATACTGCGCTTAAACATGGATTCAAAAAGATCACCATAAGAAGTAAAAATCACCACAATAAGAGAAATGATCAGCCAGTCAAGGGTTCCAATCTGGATAAAATAGCGCGAAATAAACAAACCTGTGAGGATAGCCATTACCCCCCCCCCAATGCACCCCTCCCATGTCTTTTTCGGGGAGATACGTTCAAAAAGCCGGTGCTTTCCCAGGGCCGATCCCACCAAATATGCGCCAGTCTCGTTCATCCAAACCAGGAAAAAGAATCCAAGCAACAGCTCAGAATGATAGGTTTGAGGCATGAGGTTGGGATTGGGTAGATAATTTAAGAGCGAAAACGGGATGGCAATATAGAGTAACCCAAAAAAAGTAAAAGCAATATTGGTGAATGGATTAGGCAATCGCCTGTATAGTTCGAAGAGGAAAATCAAAAACACAAACACAAAATTCAGCATCAGGATTCCTCTTCCAGCATGCCCGCCGGCAATAAAAGCATTGGACATAAACAAAAAAGCTCCCGTAACGATACCTGCAAATTTGTTTGGATAAATGCCTGCGGTTTCCACCAGCTTATAAAATTCCCATAAACCCAAAACGGTGATTGCAAGAAACAAGCCTGCAAAGAAATAATAATGTGAAATGATGGACACCACAACCAGCACAACAAATACAATTCCCGTAAGTGTCCTAAGTATCAAATTATTCACAGTTCCTCCCTGTTAATGATTTGGCTGGCCTTCAATACGTCATCTTGCTGGACATACAACTCAATCTCCCCGAAAAGGTAGAAAGAATCCTTCTTATTAACCACCACACTCTCAATCTCAAAATCCATTAAAACAGCCTTAACGATTTCAACCTTATGAAGATAGGTGGAACTATATACCAAATGCCAGTGATCTTCCATTTTCTATAAAAGAAGTCCAAAGCTTAGCTGTCTTCGACCAAAAAGAGGTACACCTCCTTGGGTCCATGAGCGCCATGGACGAGGGTTTTTTCTATATCAGCCGTACGGCTGGGCCCAGTCACAAAAGTTATCATTGAAGGAAGTACACCGTCGTATTTCTTATTCATAAACTGGAATGCATCTTTTATGTCCCACACCAATTGGCGTGAGGAGGCCACCACAATATGGACGGGAGGATAAATAAAGCTTCGTCGACCCCCACCCTGCTTGCTGCTCATCACGATAGCACCCAGACGACTAACCAGCACTTCACAACCCGTTAAGGCTGCCTGACATTCGTCCATCAATTTACAGTCTCTGATGCAGGCAATTCCTTTTTCACCAAGGAAACCACCAAAAAATTCCTCTCCGCAAAACAATTTTTCTATGCCCTTTTCTTTCAGAAGGGCTCTAAGATTATTACTAAGCTCCTCATAGTCAGCGCAATAAATAAAGTTCCCGTTTACTTTTGAGAAAGACTCGGCAAAAGATACATCAAGGAATTCAGAATCGGGTGCAGCGTGAACCGGGCTCTCCAGATCAACGCTTTCATAGGGAGGCAGCTGTTGGTTTACCAGGGCATCCCTTACCTTTTTCAGTACTTTTTCCTTAATGGTGCTCTCTTTCATTCCTGCGCTATTGTTTGCCCGGGATCGGTGAGACCCTTTGAAGGGTCTGGATCAGGATTGCTAACCGCCGATGGACCATCTTTCGGATTGGCATCAGCAGGGGGCTGGCTTGCTGATTCAATGTTTTGTTCAACCAGTGTCTCTGCTTCCGGTTCAAAGGGGCGCTTGCCAAAAATATGCTCCAGATCTTCCTTGAAAATGACTTCCTTTTCCAGCAGTAAGTCTCCCAGTTGTATCAGCTTATCCTTATTCTCGGTAATGATTTCTTTTGCCCTTTGATAGGCCGATTCCACCAGCTTGCTCACTTCCTCGTCAATAACCTGGGAGGTATGTTCAGAATATGGTTTGGTAAAAGAATATTCGCTCTGTCCGGTGCTGTCGTAATAGCTGACATTACCGATCCGCTTGTTCAGCCCAAAATAGACCACCATGGCATAAGCCTGTTTGGTAACCTTCTCCAGATCATTCAGCGCACCAGTGGAAATCTTTCCAAAGATAATTTCCTCTGAAGCCCTGCCACCCAGGGTGGCCGTAAGTTCATCGTACATTTGTTCAAAGGTTGTGATCTGCCTTTCCTCAGGAAGGTACCAGGCAGCTCCCAGGGCTTTACCCCTAGGAACAATGGTCACTTTCACCAAAGGGTGGGCATACTCCAGCAACCAGCTCACCGAGGCGTGACCTGCTTCGTGATAGGCAATCACTTTCTTTTCCGAAGGCGATATGATCTTGTTTCGTTTCTCCAGTCCACCAATAATACGGTCAACAGCATCCAGAAAATCCTGCCGTTCCACTAACTTTTTATTTCGCCGGGCTGCAATCAGGGCGGCCTCATTACAAACATTGGCAATATCAGCACCTGAAAAACCCGGGGTCTGGCGCGCCAGAAAATCGGTGTCCACATCGGAGGAAAGCTTTAAAGGCTTCATGTGAACCTTAAAAATAGCCTTTCGTTCTTCCAGGTCGGGCATCTCCACGTGAATCTGGCGGTCGAACCGACCTGCACGCATCAGGGCACGGTCAAGAATATCTGCACGGTTGGTAGCAGCCAAGATGATAACCCCCTGGTTGGTACCAAAACCATCCATCTCTGTCAAAAGCTGGTTCAGGGTGTTCTCGCGTTCGTCATTGGCACCTGTCATCGGGTTTTTTCCACGGGCACGTCCAATGGCATCAATCTCATCGATGAATATGATACAAGGCGCTTTCTCCTTGGCTTGTTTAAACAAATCGCGCACGCGGGAAGCCCCCACCCCAACAAACATCTCCACAAAGTCTGAACCACTCAGCGAGAAAAAAGGAACCTGCGCCTGACCGGCAACCGCCTTGGCCAGCAAAGTCTTTCCGGTTCCGGGAGGGCCAACCAGCAACGCCCCTTTGGGAATCTGTCCCCCCAGATCGGTATATTTCTTGGGATTCTTCAGGAAATCAACGATCTCCATCAGTTCAATCTTGGC
>JAZBOS010000089.1 GCA_036351255.1 Bacteroides sp. | reverse complement strand
CCGTTATGACCCAATTTGATTCATTTTTTTACTTGGAACGTGCAAATATAGGGGCAAAAACGAAACGGGGCAAAGGAAATGTAAAATTAAAAACGGGCTTTCGGGTGCCTGATTAAGGCTTATGCAAGCCGCATTCTCTTGAATCGGGGTTTTCCCACCACCATCGTCCGGCGCGGATATCCTCACCGGATTCAATGGCACGGGTACAGGGCTGGCATCCGATACTGGGAAAGCCTTTGTCGTGCAGGCTGTTATATGGGATGTTGTGTTCACGGATATAATCCCACACTTGTTTTTCGGTCCATTCGAGCAGGGGGTTGACCTTGATGATGCGATTGGCTTCATCCCATTCGGCCAGCCGCATATCCTTGCGGGTAGGCGATTGTTCGCGTCTCAGTCCGGTGATCCAAATCTTGTTTCCCTTCAGGGCACGCTGCAGGGGTTCAATTTTACGGATGTGGCAACACATCTTACGGTTTTCGATGCTGTAATAAAAGAGGTTGATCCCCCTGGTGCTGACCATGTTTTCCACCGCCCCGTAGTCGGGAAAAAACACCTTGATACGCTTCCCATAGCGGGCTTCTGTCCGCTCGATCAGTTCATACGTCTCGGGGAACAAACGGCCGGTGTCGAGGGTGAAAATTTTGGCCGCAGAGTTGATTTGCATCAGCATATGGGTGATGACCTGGTCTTCGGCACCCAGGCTGGTTGAGAAAGCAGTATTCTCAGGATGCATCTCCAGGGTCTTCTGAATGATCTCCTCAGCAGAAAGACCTGCAAAAAGTTCATTGTAATGATCGGCTTTCTTTTTCATAAGCAAAGCTAAATATCAGCAAGTTTGAAAATCTCTTTCTCACGTATCCCCTTTCCGGTCATCTGCAGGGTGCAGCACTCGTTGAAATGGTCGTGCTGAAAACAAAGCACAAAATCCTGCTCGAGGGCCCTTTGGAGGAATGTCTCCTTTTCCTTCATCGACTCAAGGGGCTCGACATCGAAACCCGGCACATAAGGCAAAGGTATGTTATAAACCATAGCAATGAAATCGGTGGTGAAGACCACTTTACGCCCTTTGTAATCGAAGATGGGGACCATCAGTCCGCGGGTATGACCGTTCATAAATTCGATCTCAACGCCTTCGGCAAAAGTGCCGGGTTCATGAATAAATTCAAGCTGCCCATTTTCATAAAGGGGCAAATAATTTTCAGGAAAGAAGGAAGCTTTCTCGCGGGGGTTGGGATTCAAAGTCCAGTCCCATTGCTCACGGCTAACATAATAGGTGGCATTGGGGAAGACCGGTTCATAGGTGCCAGGTAGAGACCCATTTTTTACGGCACCCCCCACATGGTCGAAGTGCAGGTGAGTCAGGATGACATCGGTCACCTGATCGAAAGAATAACCTGCTTTGGCAAAGGAGGTTTCTAGGTTTTCCTCGCCAAAACGATGGAAAAAGCTGAAATATCTTTCACTTTGTTTGTTGCCCATCCCAGTATCGACCAGGATGAGGCGGTTGCCGGTTTCGGCAAGCAGGCAGCGGGAAGTGACCTTGACCAGGTTGTTTTCGTCGGCGGGCAGGTACTTCTGCCAGATGGTTTTGGGGACGACGCCAAAACAGGCGCCACCATCGAGTTTAAAATGTTCGGCTGTTATGGGAAATAACTTCATGCAAAAGAAATTCTGGTAATAAAAGTATATAACCACAAAATCCTAAAAGTGTTTCAAAGGGCAAAGATAAAAATTCCGGGAGACTGCGGTTTCATTGGATGGCAATGCAGGAGTTATGGGCTTACAAGGAGCTTCCCCTCCTGCAAATGCTCCATTAAAATTCATAAAATCCATTAACTTTACAGCGCTGAGCCAATAGCATTTTTGCATGAACATTCACTTTATCGCCATCGGAGGCAGTGCGATGCACAACCTGGCCATTGCCCTTCACAAAAAAGGGTACAAGGTAAGCGGGTCGGATGATGAGATCTTTGACCCCTCGCGTCGGCGGCTGCTTCAATATGGGTTACTTCCCAAAGCTTACGGATGGTTTCCCGAAAAGATACATAAGGGTTTGGATGCCGTCATCCTGGGGATGCATGCGCGCGCCGACAACCCCGAACTGCTCAAAGCCAAAGAAATGGACCTGAAGGTATATTCCTATCCAGAGTTCCTTTACGAGCAGTCGAAAGACAAGACCCGGGTGGTCATCGGGGGTAGTCACGGCAAAACCACCATCACATCGATGATCCTCCACGTACTGCAATACCACAAGGTCTATACTGATTATATGGTGGGAGCACAACTGGAAGGCTTTGAGGTGATGGTCAGACTGAGTGAGGCCGCCCCTTTCATGATCATGGAAGGGGACGAATACCTGAGTTCACCCATCGACCGCCGGCCCAAATTTCATTTATACCGGCCCCACATTGCCCTGTTGAGCGGTATCGCCTGGGACCATATCAACGTATTCCCCACCTTTGAGGATTACCTCGATCAGTTCCGACAGTTTATACAGGTCATTGAAGAAAACGGCAAATTGATCTATTGTACGGAAGACCCTGAACTAAATAAGTTGAGCGAAGAAGACCTTTCACCCAGTCTGAACCTTTATCCATATGGGCTTCCAGACTTTGAGATCAGGGATGGGAAAACCTACATCCTGCATCAGGACAAAAAATACAGCCTCAGGATCTTTGGGCGCCACAACCTGCTGAACCTGAACGGTGCACGCTTGGTGTGCCAGCAATTGGGAGTCAGCAATGCGTTATTCTTTGAAGCGATGGAGTCGTTTAAAGGGGCCAGCAATCGGCTGGAGAAGATCTTTGAACAGTTTGGCACGGTGATATTCCGCGATTTTGCACACGCCCCATCCAAGCTTAAGGCTACGACAGCAGCCGTCAAGGAACAATATCCCGAAAAGACTGTTGTCGCCTGCATGGAGCTGCACACCTTCAGTAGTCTGAACCAGGCCTTTCTGGACCAGTACGCAGGGGCGATGAATGCGGCGGATGTGGCCCTGGTCTTTTTCAGCCCCCATGCCCTGCAGATGAAGAAACTGCCCGACCTGGACCCTGAAACAGTCAGGAAAGCCTTTGGCAAACCAGGGCTTGAGGTATTTACCGATACGGCCTTACTCAGCGCCCGGCTTGAAAAACTGGGACAAAGGGATGCCTGTTTCCTTTTTATGAGTTCAGGGAATTTTGGCGGACTAAATCTGAATGAATTTGCACAGAACCTAAGATCCAGGCAGAACGAAACTGAAGCATAAACCAATGGGTGAGCAAAACGTAAATCCTGTCATAGAAGAAAGCTGGAAAGCGGTCCTGGAGAACGAGTTTAAAACCCCGTATTTCAGCGCCTTGAAAGCCTTCCTGCTGGAAGAAAAGAAAAAGTATACCATTTACCCACCAGGTTCATTGATTTTTTCGGCCTTTAACCACACGCCCTTCGACAAGGTCAAGGTGGTACTGCTGGGACAGGACCCTTATCACGGCCCCGGGCAAGCGCACGGTCTCTGTTTTTCGGTCAATCCCGGGATAGAAAAGCCACCTTCGCTGGTGAATATCTTTAAGGAAATTGAGGGCAACCTAGGCATTCCGGCGCCCCGTAACGGAAACCTGGAGAAATGGGCTGACCAAGGTGTGTTGTTGCTGAATGCCACCCTGACGGTCCGGGCCAGGCAGGCCGGTTCGCATCAGAACAAGGGCTGGGAGCGTTTCACCGATGCAGCCATCCGGGCATTGTCAGAAAAAAGGGAAGGCCTGGTATTCCTTTTGTGGGGCAACTATGCAGGCGCCAAGGAAGCGCTGATAGACCGCACGAGGCATCATGTACTGAAGGCGCCCCACCCCTCGCCCCTGTCGGCCTCACGTGGTTTCTTCGGTTGCGGCCACTTCTCAAAAACCAATGCGTTGCTGCAGTCGCAAGGCCTGGACCCTATCGACTGGCAGCTCGAAAACTAATACCCTATGCGGCAGGCCGTTATGATCATTCTTCTTTTGTTTACCCTTGAGGGTTCCGGACAGGATCTGATCAGGCTGACAATGGATGTTCAGAATGTTTCGGAAAAGGTTTCTGAGTCCCTCGGCAAACCCAGATTTTACCCCGACAGCCTGAGTCTCAGGCAAGGCCTTGATTCAGCATTGACTTTTATTCAAACGCAGGGCTATATCGAAGCCCGGCTTGAAGATTTCCAGACTGACACAATGGGTTACAGGGCCCAGATCCATGCCGGCCCGCTTTACCACTGGCAATTAGAGAATTTTAACATCAGCACCGAAGCCCTCCGCGAGCAGAAACTGGCACGATATTTCGAAGGAACACGCCTGCCTTTCCCTGCTTATCAGGACTTACAAGAAAAGATCATTGCCTGGTACGAAGATCAAGGTTATCCCTTTGCAAGCCTCCAAGCAGAAGCTATCAAAATTGAAGGTCAAACCCTTCAGGCAAGCCTTAAAGTGGACCCCTCCTATCGCATCGTGTACGACACCCTCAGGCTTTCGGGGGATGTCAGTCTGTCGTCGGGATTTCTTTCCACGCACACCGGTATCAGGCCTGGCTCAACCTACAATGAAACCAAAGCCCGGAATGCAGCAGCTTTAATTGCTGAGCTGCCATTTGTTCAGGTCAACAGCGAGCCTTCCCTGCAATTCACCCCTGGCACGGCCTTGCTGACCATTCCCGTGAGGAAACGTCCTGCCAACCGATTTGATGGCATTGCGGGTGTATCGAGCAATTCCCTGGATGAAAACCGGCTTCAGCTGACCGGGCAGGTCAACCTCTCGCTGGTCAACCTGATGTCACGTGGCGAGCAGTTTGCGATGATCTGGCAGGGGCTGGGCCAGGGAACCCAGCGTTTGACCCTTGACGCCTCGTATCCCTATATCTTCTCAACGCCCTTTATCAGCTCCTGGTTGTTTTCCCTTCATAAACAGGACACAGCTTATTTAAACCTGCGCAACCGTCCTTCCTTCACCTGGACCAGCCCGCGAAGAATACAGGTCAGCGTGTTTGCCGATTTGCAAAGCACGGAATTGCTGAGTACAAGCAGGTTTTCGGGAACCTCGACACTCCCCCCTCAAATTGATTCACGTACGCGGCTTTATGGGATTGAGGGAGCCATTTTCAGCCAGGGTTTTTCTGCAGGGCTGATGGACGGGCACGGGCTGAAAGTAAGCCTGGCGGCAGGCAGCAGAAATATTCGTGAGAACGCCAATCTTCCTGAGGCCATTTTCGAGGGGCTGGCCATGAAACAAAATCAGTATTCCTTTGGAGTGGAAGCCGAGACAAGACTTCCATTGGGGCAAAAGACCAGGCTGGTATTTCACTTGGATGCCCGGGGCTTAAGCAGCCAGCAGTATTTCGAAAATGAGTTATACCGTATTGGGGGCTTCAACAGTCTGAAAGGTTTTGATGAAGACGCTATTCTGGCCAGTTTATATGGCATCATGACTAGTGAAGTGCGCTACTTTACCGGGGAACAGACCTTTTTTAGTCTGCTTTTCAATGCCGGCTATTTTGAACGGGACATAACGGGTAACGCAATCAGTGGCTGGCCATGGGGTGCAGCGGCAGGGATCACGCTTGAAACGGCTCCGGGCATCATTTCGGTTTATTATGCCATAGGCCACGGACCAGAGACAACACTGGCCTTCAGAAATGCCAAAATACACATTGG
Source organism: Bacteroides sp. (assembly GCA_036351255.1). NCBI lineage: Bacteria > Pseudomonadati > Bacteroidota > Bacteroidia > Bacteroidales > Bacteroidaceae > Bacteroides > Bacteroides sp. Next base: position 33,428 of record JAZBOS010000089.1, on the reverse strand, counting down.
CTTTGTAAGCCTTTTCTGATTAATTTTACAATGGGATGGATTTGCCCGGATCTTCAAATCCCTTGCACAGAATTTTTTTATCTTTTTCTTACTAGGAAAGCATGATCAAACCTTTTCAACCTTAAACAAGACCCACAAAACAAACTAAAAACGCATAATTTGGAAAATTATATTTTCGGTCTACGCCCCCTTCTGGAAGCGCTGGAAAAGGGTGAAAGGCCAGAGAAGGTGCTGATTCAGCAGGGCCTTATTGGCGAGAATTACCAGCAGATGTTTCAGATCATCCGCGAGGAGAAAATTCCTTTTCAGATGGTCCCTATTGAGAAACTAAACCGTGTGACCCGCAAAAATCACCAGGGTGTTATTGCTTTTATCTCACTCATCAGCTATCAGCCCCTGCATCAGCTTTTACCAATGATTTACGAACAGGGTGAGTTGCCACTGCTGATATTGCTTGACCGGGTTACCGACGTGCGTAACCTGGGGGCCATAGCCCGTTCAGCGGAATGTTTCGGGGTCCACGCCCTGGTCATCCCCGACAAGGGAAGTGCTCCGGTCAATGCCGATGCCATCAAGACCTCGGCAGGGGCCCTTTCAAGGCTGCCAGTCTGCCGTGAGGGAAATATCCTGGAAACCATCGCCTTTCTGAAGGCAAGCGGCATGAAGGTAATCGCTGCCACAGAGAAAAGTCGACAGGAAGTCTCTAATGCTGATCTGACAGGCCCTTTGGCCATCATCATGGGCTCTGAAGATAAGGGCATTTCGCCGCTTCTGCAAAAAATGGCTGATCAGGCAGTATCCATTCCGATGACAGGGAAGACAGCATCACTGAACGTTTCAGTCGCCGCAGGCATCCTGCTTTATGAGGTCAGCCGTCAGCGGCTGGGAAAGTAATTTACTTTACAGGGTGTTGTGTTGCTGCCTTTGATTATTTTTGTGCCGAAAACCACTTAAATATGGAAGTCGGAATTTTTATTCCCTGCTTTATTGACCAATTTCTCCCGGAAACGGGGATGAGCATGGTGAAGGTGCTGAAGCACATACGGGTAAAGCCCCTTTACAACCCCGAGCAAACCTGCTGTGGTCAGATCGCCTTTAATGGCGGCTACTGGGATGAGGCTAAACATGTCGCAGAAAAGTTTATCCGCGACTTTGCTCAGTACAAATATGTCGTAGGCCCCTCTGCCTCCTGTATCGGGATGGTGAAGAAATACTACCCGCAGATGTTTGACAACTCAGCACTTCATAACGAGAACAGGTGGCTCGGGAAGAAAATTTATGAACTGACTGATTTCCTGGTAAACGTGGCCAGGGTGGATAATATTGGTGGGCGATTTGAGGCGAAGATCACCTTTCACGACTCCTGTGCTGCTCTCCGGGAATATGGCTTAAAAGATGAGCCACGGAAGCTGTTGTCGCACATTGACGGCCTTGAGATCGTTGAGATGAAGGACCTTGATGTCTGTTGTGGGTTTGGAGGAACATTTGCCGTAAAGCACGAAGCCATCAGCACAGCCATGGCAGAACAAAAGGTCCAGCATGCGCTGGATACCGGTGCAAAATTCATTGTCTCAACAGAGGCCTCTTGTCTGATGCATCTTGACGGGTACATAAAAAAACATCAGCTTTCCATTGAAACCCTTCACATTGCCGATCTGCTGGCCAGGAGCATTTCGGTGCAATAAGAAAGAGTCTTTTGAGAATTTCAAAGGGAAGTCTTTTATCTGCAAGCCTGGAGCAAATTTATGCCTTAGAAAAAATAAAACAACATGATTTTAGGAATCGACATTGGAGGAAGTACTACCAAGATTGTAGGGGTCAAAGACGGAAAGATCATTGAACCCTTAACCGTTGAAGCCAAAGACCCGATTGCTTCCGCTTCAGGAGCACTGGGAAAGTTTTTGAGCGTAAACAAATTAAGCCTCGGGACCATTGAAAAGGTAATCATTACGGGAGTCGGGGCTTCTTTCATCACCGATGACCTGTTGGGCCTTCCTGTTGAAAAGATTGAAGAATTTAAGGCTTTGGGTTATGGCGGATTATTTCTTTCAGGACTCAAGAAAGCCATCATTGTCAGCATGGGCACAGGTACCGCGTTTGTTAAAGCCAACCAGAGCTGTATCCAGCATTTGGGCGGAACTGGCGTAGGCGGGGGTACAATCCTGGGCCTTTCGAAAGCCATGGTGAATCTAAGCAGTTTCGATACGATCCTCGAAACGGCCCGTACAGGCAGGCCAGACCCCGTTGACCTCAGCGTAGGTGACATCTCGCGTACTGAAGTAGGAAACCTGCCCAGCACCATTACCGCTTCCAATTTTGGTAAAATGACTGACCAGGCCACCAAAAACGATATTACACGGGGCATCCTGACCATGGTGTTCCAGGTCATTGGGATGCTGGCTATTTTTGCCGCAAGGGCGGAGAAAGACCAGGATATCGTCCTTAGTGGTAAACTAGTCAATATCTTCCAGGCACAAAAAACTTTTTCTGAACTCGGGAGAATCTATAATGTGAAATTTCATGTTCCCGATCATGCTGAATATTGCACTGCTATTGGCGCAGGCATCTCAGCCAATCTTGACAATTTCATCCTCGGCAAGTAAGGTTTATATATCTTAAAACCTACATATGCAAAAAAATTTACCCTAAATGCAGCTTGGTTAATAATTTATTGTACCTTTGCGTCGAATTCATTAACACCGTTGTATTGATCTCCGCTTAACAGATTCCTGAATCCTTTCCCTACGAACAGTTTCAAACTCTATTTCGCGAATATCAATACACATTAACATTAATCACAATTACATTTATGAAAACTGGAACAGTAAAGTTCTTCAATGAACTTAAAGGCTTTGGATTCATCAAAGATTCAGAATCAGAAAAAGAGTATTTTGTGCACGCAACCGGTCTGATCGACAAGGTCAGAGAAGCTGATGAAGTGACTTATGAACTTCAGGAAGGCAAAAAAGGTTTGAATGCTGTGAATGTACGTCTCGCGTAATAAAAACCGCAGAATTCTTTTCGAAAAGCCCCCTCTTTACAACAAGGAGGGGGTTTTTGCTTTTTCAAGGGGATTACGGCCTTTCACCGTTCCCCGGTAACCGATCACCTGAAATCTAGCATACAATTCTTCTTTAAAGCCCTTGCGCTGACGGGTAACCTTTATGGCTTCCAGGTGCTTGCTATTTTTGCCATAAGCAAATTTTTCCATTGCTTCCAAACCTTCCCAAATGCTAAAAGTGGCCTGATGAATCCAGGGCCTTTCGCCAACACCCTGGCTAAACAATTGCCCCTGGTAATCCTTTTGAGAGCGGCTCACGCCTCCCACCCTTTGCCAGAAAGGAATGATAAAACGCAGTTTAAGCTGCGCACGGGTGAGCACAGCAATGGGATAAGCCTCGTTTAGCAAGGGCTGAGGTTCAAAAGCTGAAAGGCCTGACCATTGCCCTTTCGACCGGATAGGTCGCATCAAAACAGAAAAATCCTCATAGCTTTTCAGTCGGTACTGATCCATTAAGTCAGCATTGCCATAAAAATCAAGGGCTTCCTCCACCGAGGGCCAGACTGTAAGCAGTCCCCATTGACTAAAATCGGGAAGAGAACTATAACCCAACCCGGCACCGGTACCAAGCACTTTAAAAAACTGGAGCCCGGTATACTTTTTTAGTTTTGGTGGCAAAACAGCCATTTGACGCATGGCCCAGAAGCGGTTTTTGCCCCGAAACTGGAAAAGGCTAAGTAATGCAACCTGCCCGGATGGAAATGTCTCATTCATTAAGTGCAGCTTATCGGTTAAAATTAAGCAAAAACTTAATTTAAACGTTATGCACCCTTGATTGTTTAAAAGAATTATTCGGGGCGTAAAGATTTTTATGCCCAGAGGTTATCAGGATAAGCTCCTGAATCAATCATTAGACGAATGGACTCCATCACCTTTTCCTTATCTTCCCGGTAAGTAACCCCAAACCAGGAAGCATCGCAAGGCAATACCCGAACTTTTGCCTTCCCTTTGCTCACCAGTTCATCAACAACCTTGGGGATGAAAAATTCGGCTTTAAGGTCAAATGCATTCACCTTCATAAAATACAACAGCTTTTCTTCGAGGTGCGGGAAAAGATCCGTACCAAAACCCCAGAAATTCATGGATACTATATCATCCGGGTTCAGGGTTGTCAGTTTATCCCCATTGTCCTCACTCACGATCCGGCCGTCTTCAAGCCTGCGGATGGCATTGTGTTCCTTCACATTGTCAAGGAAACCATTGGCATCCACCTTACAAATACCCCTTGCCACTTTTCCGTGATCAGACAGGGTGTTTTCAAGCAAATATCCGGCCATGGCGTATAAACCCGTGCTTTTCGACACCTGCGTCTTCAGGTACCTGGCCATCGTATCGTAAGCGCTAAAGCCGTAAAAGTCATCGGCATTGATCATAGCAAAAGGCTCGTTGATCAGGTGTCCGGCAACCCAAATGGCGTGACCAGTACCCCAGGGTTTCTCCCTGTCCGGAGCAAAATTTACTTCCATGGGGAGGTTATCCAGTTCCTGAAAAGCCAGTTCGACCTGTATCTTATCTTTGAGTCTTTCAACAAAGACTTCTCTGAATTCCTGCTCAAAACTGCGGCGGATCACGAAAACCACTTTATTAAAACCTGCCCTGATGGCATCATAAACCGAATAGTCCATAATGGTTTCGCCAGAAGGACCCACACGGTCCAGTTGCTTCATACCCCCGTAACGACTGCCCTTGCCTGCTGCAAGCACCAATAATGTTAAGTTCATAATTTATCTTCAAATGTAAAAAAAACAGGGTGAAAAGGAAAATCCTTCTTCACCCTGCAAAAGTAATACCTCCAATTGGATTTTCAGCCCTTGGCGTGAGCCTTTTTGGTTAAAGGCTTTTCATTCAGGAGGTCTGGGATTCCTTTCTAAACGCTGACAGAAGGCTGCTTATTCTATGCTCCTTTGTTTTTGTTGCCGCGCGCTACCAGGTAAAATGGAACCACAAAAATGGCAAGGATTATTAAAGCCGTGATGATTACGGTAAAATTCATAGTCCGATATTTTTAAAATTGAATACAATAAACTTTTCCCTGCGAATGGTGATACGCCGGGTATTCGGTCAGAAAAAGAAAACCGTTCTACCAGAATTCGTGAAATGGAAATATAATCTTTACTGATTCCAGCCCAGGCACCATTGAGATGCTTTCCAATTGGTAAAGGGCAATGCTAACTTCAGGAAATTGAATCCGGGATAAAAGATCCCCTTGCGAAAGCCAGTCAGAGAAAGCCGCTTGAACAAGTTTTCCGGGATGATAATTTTGGAAATTGGCTAGAAAATCAACAAAACATGCTGTATCAAGAATTCCGGGCTGATCGAAAGGAGGAAAATCAGGCGTGATGGAGTTCTTACCAGAAAATGGGAAAACCGGCTCGCCAGGCAACACGGGAAACATTCCCGCATGCAAAACTGCCGCCATCAGCACAAGCTTAGCAATGTATGTAAGCATCGGATTTCGCATAGGTAAAATTACACTGAAAATGAGCTCCTTTTATCACTAATAAGAATAAAATATTTAAAAATATTGTCAGGTCTTCCAGGACATTTTTTTATGAAAAAAACTTACTTTTATTCAAAAAATCACCGCCTTATGAAGTACATCAACCTGCTCGCCTTTGTTTTTATGATCATAATAAATTACCTAGCCAATGCCTTGCCCCTGAACGGAAAAACCACCGGGCAACTGTCAGATCAGTATCCCAATCTTTTCACCCCTGCAGGCATAACCTTTTCCATCTGGGGAGTAATCTATCTGTTACTTCTGGTATTTATCGTTATCCAACTATGGGAAACCCAGCAAAAGCTTGTCTCTTCCCTGGGCTGGGCCTTTGTCATCAGTGCACTGCTAAACGGGCTCTGGATTGTTGCCTGGCATTATGACCGCACCGGACTTTCGGTATTGATCATGCTAGGATTGCAAGCCAGCCTGATTTTCATCAACAAACAACTTGCAGGGATGCCTTTCAGCATATCCAAACTGGCTTTCGGGATTTACCTCGGCTGGATCTGCATTGCCACCATTGCCAACATCACCGCCCTGCTGGTGAGTGTCAACTGGGGCGGATGGGGCATACAGCCTCAGGTATGGACCATTGCATTGATCGCCACTGGGGCCGTGATTACCATGGCCACCATGTACCGCCTCCGTAACCCCTGGCTGGCTTTGGCCGTTATCTGGGCCTTTGCAGGAATCATCATCAAGCGGCAAGGCGATTACCAGAGCATTGTTATTGCATCGGCAGCAGCCATGGTTCTGGTAGCAGCCTTTGCAGCATCCTTGTTTTTACGCAAGTTGGTATGAGTTTGTAATATGCATGGCAATGAAAGGTCGTATCTTGATTATTTTTCTGCTGGCCTTCCTGGGATGTGAAAACACAAAAACCAGCCAGGAGCCGGTTTACGATCAGGCCCTGGCTGAACAGCTCGGGGCCGATGAAATGGGCATGAAGAACTACACCCTCGTGATCCTGAAAACTGGCCCGGCAGTCATTGAAGACAAAGCCCTGCGCGACAGCCTGTTTGCCGGGCATTTCTCGAATATGAGCAAAATGTCGGATGCAGGGAAACTGATCCTTGCTGGTCCCCTTGCCCAAAATGAACAGACCTACAGGGGCATTTTCATCCTTGACACAATCTCTGAGGAAGAAATCAGGGAGCTGCTTAGCGGTGACCCCACCATCGCCAATGGAATCTTTGAAGTGGAATTGTTTACCTGGTATGGCTCTGCTGCACTGCCCAGTTATTTGGAGGTCCAAAAAAAAATTCAGAAACAGGAATTATAATTCTTTGCATATAGCTTTCGACCCTAAAAAACACTTTTAGGGCTTCTGTTAAAAAAAGTGTGTGACACTATTTTAACAGGCTTGTCCAGGTAAAGCCAGGGTTCCATAAATAAGATCTTAAAGAAAACCATTTGTTCTTTCCGAAAAGGGCCTGAGGCCCTTTTCTTATTCCCATTTTCTTTTTCTACCTGGTTTAGGAAATGAAGCATAACAAATGCTCAAACCAAAGTCACGATTCCAGAATCACTAAGATTTTTTGCTGTTTTATTACATAGAATTACCTAGGTATTGTTACTAATATATTCCGACTAATAAACTTTTTTTCTCTATAACCTGATTTTTTTTCATACTATATTTTGTTTTTATATGCATTTTTTAATAAATTGCGTATCAAATCCACCCTAATTTTCTTCAAACCAATTTAAAACCTACCATCATGAAAAAGTGTACAATTTCTTTTTTCATTGCAATCCTTGTTGGGTTTAGTGCATTTGCAACGGTACATACCGTTAGCAACAATGAGAACAGCCCCGGGCAGTTCACAAGCCTGCAAGCAGCCATCGATGCTGCCAACGCGGGCGACACTATTTATGTCAGCGGCTCGCCAACAACTTATGGGAGTGTCACAGTTAACAAACAACTGACACTGATTGGGGCTGGCTATAATCCTGACAACCAGTTCCAGTTTAAATCAATTATAGGCACTCTTACCCTAGGCCTGGGTTCAGGGGTTTCGCCGACTAATCCTAATGGAAGCCAAATTATGGGCTTCGAGATCAACAGCCTCTCATGTAATACCAATGACATAAATAATATTACCGTTTATCTTAACAAAATCAATTCTTTAAACTATTCATCCAGGCCTTATACCGGCTGGATCATAAAAAATAACATCATCAACAGTTTTTCGGGTTCCCAATTGGCCACAAACATTTTGGTTGTAAACAACATCATTACCGGCACCATTTATTCTTTTGATAGCAACTCTGTTTTGATTTCAAATAATATTTTTCCCAAAGGTTCTGCAGGTTCTACCTTTTTTAGTTCGGTTCAATATGCTGTTGTGACCAATAACATTATTTATGGTTTATCTACAGGGGGATGCAACTATTGCACCTTTAACAACAACATTTCTATTGGAGGGAACCAAACCACATTTGTCTATGCCAATAATACTGGCGAAAATAATCTGGAGAACACCAACCCCTTATTTGTAAATGCCCCGGAATACAACTTCAGTTTTGCTTATGATTACCACCTGGCTGAAGGATCCCCTGGCATTGATGCCGGAACTGAGGGAACCGATATTGGCATATATGGGGGAAATTATGCCTTCCCCAGCGGCGGAGAAGTTCCCTTCCAGACTAGCCCTGTGCCTCCCATTCCCCAAGTAGTCAATATGAATATTCTTAATTCCGTCTTACCCGAAGGAGGCACCCTCCAGGTAGAGGTGGAAGGCAAAAGCCAGCTTTAACCCATGGCGCCAAAAAAAAATCAAGTCATGAGACGACTGAAAACAGTGATCTTTTGCCTGCTCATGCTGATTGGGGCAAACAGCATGGCGCAAAACCTCACACAAGCCGAGTATTTTATCGACACCGATCCCGGTGTGGGAAATGCAACGGCCCTAAGCATCACGGCCGGTGAAGAGGTGAATACCACGTTCAACATCCCCACCCAGGGCTTGTCCCCGGGTTTCCATAACCTCTTCATCCGGTTCAGAAACGCCAACCACCAATGGAGTCTTGCCGAGGGCAGGGTCATTTATATTATGGCCGCCACAGAGCAAGAACCTGTACCACCCCTTGTCGAATCAGAGTATTTCTTCGACACTGACCCCGGTGCAGGAAACGGAACGCCCATCAGCATAACAACCGACACGGATATTGATTTGCTAACCAGCATACCAGCCACAGGACTGGATCCGGGCTTTCATAGCCTCTTCATCCGATTCCGAAATGAAGAAGGGCAATGGGGTATAGCTGAAGGACGCACCCTTTATATCCAGCCTCCCGGCGATCAGACCGATCCGCCTTATCTGTCCGACGCCGAGTATTTCTTTGACGAGGATCCGGGTATTGGCAACGGCACGGCCATTCCTTTTGACAAGAACAACCTGACACTGCTTGAATACCTTCCCATTGAAGGGCTTGAACCAGGGTTTCACAACGTGTTCTTCCGTTTTCAGGATAATCACGGCCATTGGAGCCTATATGAAGGCCGCACCTTTTATGTTTCCACTCCGGCTGAAATAGCCCCCCCGCCCCTGCTCACCGCCGCCGAATATTTCTTTGACGAAGATCCGGGAACAGGGGGCGGAACGCCTGTAGACTTTACTGCAGCGTCCAGCGTGACCCTGAATGAGGACATCCCCCTGGGCAACCTCCCGGTTGGAAGCCACCTGCTCTTTTTCCGATTCCAGAATGCGGCAGGGATATGGGGAATTGCGGAAGCCAGGGGATTTACCATTGGCAGCTGCGTTTACCCCCAACCCGAGTTCAGCTACCAGAATGCCTGTGCCAACGATGAGGTCACCTTTACCGACCTTTCCGAAAGCGTGGAAACAGGCGCCACTTATGCCTGGGACATCGGCAATGACGGCAGCGTTGACTATACTACCGTCGGAAACATAACCCATATATTTGCAGATGCCGGAACCTATGAGGTGAAGCTCGAAATCTTCAATCCCAGTGGCTGCAGCGCCTCTGTGATCCACGAAATCGTGATCCATCCCCTGCCCGACCCACCCGTCATTTTGGCCGAGGGTCCCACGGATATCTGTGACGGGCAAACAGTGTATCTGTCTGTTCCTGACCTTTTCAGCACCTATCTCTGGACCGGGGGCGGCACTACGCCCGGAGTGAATATTGGTGAATCAGGCGAATATTCGGTGGTAGTCACCAATGAATTTGGCTGTGCCGCTGAAGCGGTTGAACCCGTCACCGTAACGGTTTACCCTGTATATAATACAAGCGATGCTGAAACCATTTGCAATGGCGACACCTACACCTTCGGCTCGCAGGAACTTACTGAGGCAGGCGAATATACAGAAGTCTTCACCACCATACACGGCTGCGATTCAACGGTGGTGCTCAATCTTTCGGTCATTATCGTCGACGCCTCTGTTACAGTAAATAGCCTGACCATCACGGCAAACCTGGCTGGGGCATCCTATCAGTGGATCGATTGCAACGACAATAACGCACCCATTGCCGGAGAAACCGGTCAGAGCTTTACGGCGACTGAAAACGGCTCCTATGCCGTTGAGGTGACCTGGCAAGGCTGCACCGCCACATCCGATTGCATTGGTATTACTACGGTAGGGGTTGGCCCTGACTTAATTCAGCAGCAACTGCTAATCTATCCTAACCCGGCAAGGGATGAGCTGACCATTGAAGCCGACTTCATCAGGCAGGTCACCATCTTTAACCACATCGGACAGGTGGTTTACGATCAGCGGTTTATGACCGAAAAAAGAGCCATTGCTGACGTCAGTCAATTGAAGCAGGGCCTGTACATCATCCGTGTTGAAACACAAAACAGCACATCTGCAAAACGCTTGTCCATTATGCATTGATCCTTGTAAAGGGTTTACTCACACCTTTTATTTCCATAACAGGCTGCCCTGAACAATCGGGACAGCCTGTTTATTTTAGGGCCGATGATTTCTTCCACTGACAATCGGGCCCTTTCAGCCCGGTTCAAATGGATAAAAAAAACAGGATGATCCGGTATGACGGGCCAATGTTCAAATTATGGCTCAATATACTTATTTACAAGCATTTAACACGCATCACCATTATACCTCGCTCACAGTTAATACGGAGTTAATACGGAGTTTATACGGTTTAAACCGTATAAACTCCGTATTAACTATGACTCAAATACTGCCTTAACCCGGATTTTACTTTAAAATAGAAACAAAAAGGAGGCCCCGCTAAATTGATAAACATAGGATGGCCTCCTTTTCAATAAAAGGAAGGGATGATCAGGCAGGAAAGGGATGTTCTTCCCGTCCAAGCCTTCTTAGAGTCTGGATGTGGGCCCGGATAGCTTCGCCAAAGGTGTTGTAAACATTATAGGGAATACTGAATTCACGTGTGGTAGTCTCCACGATCCTGGCAATGGCCGGGTAATGCACGTGGCAAACCTTTGGATACAGGTGGTGTTCGACCTGGAAATTGAGCCCTCCCACATACCAGGAAATAAGTTTGTTTCCTTTAGAGAAATCGGCGGTTGACCTGAGCTGATGGACGATCAGTGAGTCCTGTATACGACCCTCTGCGTCGGGGATTGCCTGGGCAGTGCCCTCCACCACGTGGGCCATCTGGAAGATCAGGCTCATGATGGTACCTGCCACCAGGTGCATCAGCAGGAATCCCAGCAGGACCTGCCACCAGAGAAGGTCAGTAAGAATGATTGGCAAACCGATAATGACCCCGAAATATAAAACTTTAGAAACAATCAACCAGGCCATGGAACGCCAGAATGCTCCGGCTGAAATATTGGTCAGGCCCCGCTTGCGGTTGCTGATCCGTTTTGAGATATCACCAAACATCATCGACAGGGTCATCAGGGCATAGAAGAACCAAGCATACAGATACTGATAACGGTGGTATTTCTTCAGGGGCGAGCCGAAGGCAAACCGCAGGATGACCCGGCTGTTGATGTCTTCGTCCTTACCATAAATGTTTGTAAATACGTGATGGAGCTTGTTGTGCTTTATTTTCCAGTTATAGGAGTCTGCGCCGAGCAGGTTCATTGAAAACCCCACAAGCCTATTGATCCTTGGGTTCTTTGAATAGCCAAAATGATTGGCATCGTGCATGACCGACATGCCAATCCCAGCAACCCCCACACCCATTAAAAAGTACATGAGCAGGACTGTCCAGTAAGGCATCGGGATGCTCAGGATAAGGATAAAAGGTACAATATAAAGGGAAAGCATTACAATCGTTTTAACAACCATTGCAGCGTTGCAATTTTTCGACAAGCCTTTTGATTCAAAATAGGCATTGACACGACTATGCAAAGCCTTTTTAAATTCAAGGTCCCTGTTGCGGGCAAATGATATTTTTGTTTCCATACTTTGTGCAGGCTATTGTCTAAGCTTTACCTGGAAATGCAAATTCACTTTCGACAATACCCATATAAAGGTACGACTTAATTGTGTTAACTAATCACAAAATCAGGGCTTAAAAGCTGCCTGTTGGGTAAATTCGTGGGGCAGGTCCATAAACCGCCTCCCATTTCAAGCGAGAACTTCCAGGACCAGTTTTCCTCTTACCCTTTCGGTCTCAATAAGTTCATGAGCACTGTGTGCTTCTTCCAAAGGAAATGTTTTTTCAAGATAAACATTGACCAGACCATTTGAAATCATATCAGATATCACCCTGAGATCTTCTCCCTTTGGCTTGATAAAACTGAAATACGCTTTTTTACTTCTTAAAAAGTTCGTGAACTGGTAAAAAAACAAATTGTTGTTGGGTATGGTAGAGATAAATGCACCATCTTTTACAAGAATTTTTTTACTTTTTCGAAAGGAACTTTTTGCTACTGCATCAAAAACAATATCAAATTCAGGTTCTAGTTTTGTGAAATCGTCTTCCGTATAATCAAGCACACGATCTGCACCAAGCCCTTTGACAAAATCGACATTTCTTGAACTGCATACTGCTGTGACATTTGCCCCCAGGGATTTTGCAATCTGCACAGCAAATGAGCCCACTCCCCCTGAAGCGCCATTAATCAGGACTTTAGTTCCCGTCTTGATACCCCCTGCAATTTTGAATGACTGATAGGCAGTGAGAGATCCCAATGGCACTGCTGCAGCTTCGGCCATACTCAGTTCATCAGGAACAGGTGCCAGCTGACTTTCCTTCACCGCCAAAAACTCAGCATATCCTCCACCTTCATAGCTTAGCATGCCGTATACCTCATCACCCGGTCTGAATTTGGAGTTTTTCCCGGCCTGCTCGACCACTCCGGCAATATCCTGCCCGAGAATCCTCGGGAATTTTTTTCCGGTAATAAATTTCATCGACCCATTGCGGATTTTGAAATCTACGGGATTCACTCCAACCGCATGAACACGAACAAGTACCTGTCCGGACTTTGAATTTGGCATTGCAACTTCCTGCAATGAAAGTTGTTCAGGTCCGCCGAATTGATTTATTACCATTGCTTTCATTTCCAATACTTTGATGAGTTATTATCTTAAACCGGTTGTTCTCTAAATTTAACCTTGTCCTTAAGAAAATGTTCATCCAAAACAAAGGCCCGAATTCTTTATTTTAACAAGTTGGAAAATTAAACCCTGGATAAAAAAGAATAGAGAAAAGAAGGGGGTTTCCTGAAGGCCATTTTCTGGAATCTAATCAGAAATAGTGCAGCCTTGTTTTGCATCTTCCCGGGCTAAGGCATTCATAAAGTGAAGCCCAATTTATGATAAGGAAAGCGTTCAAACCACCTTAAACAATAAGGATTTTTGGCGTTACAGGGGAGTTTGTTGCTATTCAATCAAAATCCTGCAACCCTTTTCATCGGACTGGTAAAACAATGAATTTCAAAAAACAGCATCAAAAAAGCAATTGAACTAGTTTTATCAGATGTTATTTTTCAGCCAATCATCTTTTTAAATTAAAATGAGATTAAATTTGCTAATTAAATAAAGGCATTCCAGCAAATGAGTCACGAAAACAAGCCAAAATCTGTAATCATTATCGGTGCAGGTTTTGCCGGTTTGGCAGCCGGTATTTATGCCCAAATGAATGGTTACAAGTCCGAGATTTTTGAAATGCACGATCAGCCTGGAGGCCTGTGCACGTCCTGGAAGCGGAAAGGCTATACCATTGACGGATGCATTCACTGGCTGGTGGGATCCTCTCCCCAGTCGGCCATGCACGACATGTGGGAAGAGGTGGGGGTTGCCCAGGGGTTGGATATTATTGACCTGGATGAATACCTGCGGATGACCTGGACCGATGGGCGCACGGTAGTTTTTTACACTGACGTGGATCGTTTGGAAAAACATCTCCTGGAACTTTCTCCGCAAGACAAGGAGCCCATCCTGTCTTTCACCCGAGGCATCAGAATGTGCATACCAATAGAACAAGCTTCAAAGACGACCCCGGCGCTGAAAAGAATCGCTGCGAGACTAAAGGTCGGCTGGACCTTTCTTACCCATATGAAGGCCATGAAACGCTGGATGAATATCACCACGGATGATTTTGCGGGGCGTTTCAAAGATCCCCTGCTCAGAGAAGCCTTTGTCGAGATGTGGCTGCCCGGTTTCTCGATGCTGTTCATGTTTTTCACCTTTGCCTACCTTCACAACAAGAATGCCGGCTATCCGCTTGGGGGATCCATGCCTATGTCGAGAGCCTTGGAAAGAAAGTACCAGGAACTTGGAGGCACCATTCATTACAAGCAGCAAGTGGAAAAGATCCTTACTAGCAGTGACCGGGCCACCGGCATCCGTCTTTCCAATGGCAAAGAGCATTTTGCCGAAAAGGTGATATCGGCGGCCGATGGTTTTGCCACGCTGTTTAAGATGCTCGATGGAAAATTCGGTAATGAGGAAACCTTCCTGCCTTATAAGGCGTGGAAGCCTTTTCCTGCCTTATTGTTTGTAGGCTTGGGCGTCAACCGATCGTTTGAACAAGAACCAAAAACCGTTTCGGGAGTTGGTTTCAGAATCAACACTTCGGTCAGGGTGGCTGATGCGGAGATTGAATGGCTCCCGGTGCATTATTACAACCATGACCCCTCGCTTGCCCCTGAAGGGAAGACGGTCCTGACGGTTATGCTTCCCAGCGATTATGCGTTTTGGAAAAACATGGACCGGCAGACCTACCTGAAGCAGAAGGAAGAGGCTGCCCAAAAGATCGTTGCTCTGCTGGAAGAACAATACCCCGGGCTGGCTTCACAGGTAGAGATGATTGATGTGGCCACTCCCCTTACCTTCGAACGCTATACCGGCAATTGGAAAGGCAGTTTTGAAGGCTGGCTGCTCACCCCTGAAAACTCGTTAGCCATGATGAAAAAAATGTCGCAGCAGCTTCCTGGCCTGAAAAACTTTTATATGTGCGGGCAGTGGGTGGAACCCGGCGGGGGCCTGCCGACATCTATCATGTCAGCAAAAAGGCTTATCAAAACCATGTGCAAAGCCGATGGAAAGAAATTCAAAGTGACCCTTTAATAATCCAATAACTAATTTCAATGAACAAATCAAACAAGGTGACTGAACGGAAATTCTATCGTTACCTGGCTGGTTTTTTGCTTGCTTTTCTTGCTCTGAACGCTTTTGGCGGGGGTTATTATGCCATGGCAGGAGCAGAAGGTGTCCCGCTTGAGTTGCTCGAAGGCAGCCCTTTCAGCAATTATTTCATCCCGGGGTTGTTTCTTTTTGTTGTTTTAGGTGGCTCCTGCCTTTTTTCGGCCATTGCCTTGTTTGCCCGCTGGCAGATCGCCCGCAAAGCCGCCATATTTACAGCCTTGTTAATCCTGATGTGGATTATCATCCAGGTTTCTATCATTGGCTATATGTCGTGGATGCAGCCCGTAACCGCCCTGCTGGCGCTCGTTATCCTGGCCCTGGCATGGCTGCTGCCTCATAAACAAATGCCAGAAGCGACTTATATGGACAACTAAACCAGATCTTCAGCCCCGAAAAACAATGCCCCGTGGCAAATGCAGGTAAAGCATTTGCCACGGGGCATCATCATTTAACTGAAGTGAATCAAAAACCAAAAAGGGAAGAATAATTATGTCATTCTTTTAGTATTGCTTCTCAACGTTCAGCACAAAGGCACGAATGCCCACTTCCTTGTTCACTTCATCCAACTTTTGGATGGCATCCAGGAGGGGATCGACCATTTCGTCGGGGACGATGGTCATTGCCGCTGAGTTAAGTTCGGGCCAGGTATGGGTTCCCTTACGGGGCTCACCGGTCTCTGAACCACGACCCTGCACTTCATTCCACCAGGTATAACCCCTGATGTCAAGGCGGTCGAAAATAAACTCCACCTTTTCGCCATTGGCCTGGTTGAACATGATCATCACTGCTTTCATAGGATTTAACTGTTAGATTCGTTTAAAAAGGTAAACTTCTCCCGGACCTTACTCATTTTGTCACGTTCGCCCCGGCGTGAGACAAGACCATACACCACAGGTACCAGCACCATCGTGACAATGGTTGAGAACACCAGACCGCCGATCAGGGCAATACCCATTGGGCTCCAGATCTCCGAGCCTTCGCCCCTGCTCAGGGCCAATGGCAGCATCGCCAGAATCGTAGTGAAAGCAGTCATTAGAACTGGTCGCAGACGCAGCCTGCCTGATACGGCAATGGCTTCATTGAGGGCATATCCCCGGTCGCGCATCAGGTTGATGTAGTCCACCAGCACAATCCCGTTCTTCACCACGATACCAATAAGCAGTACGGCTCCCAGTCCAGCAATGACGCTGAGGGTGGTATTGGTGATCAGCAGGGCCAGGATGACGCCGGTAAACGAGAAGGGAATGGAGAACATAATGACAAAGGGCATCACAAACGATTCGAACTGCGAGGCCATGACCAGGAATACCAGGATAATACTGATCAGCAACAGCAGACCCAGGTCCATAAACGAGTCCATCATATCCTCGAAGGCGCCTCCTACGTTAACCAAAATACCCTGGGGAACATCGGTATTTTCGACGATGGTGTTGATCTGTTCAGCAAGGGTCCCAAGTGCTATGCCTGAGGGTGCGGCTGAAACGGTCACCACTCTTTCCCTGCGTTTTCTTTCAATGTTTGGCGGGTTCCAGTATTCCTGCACCTCCCCGATCTCACCCAGGTTTACCCTGGTGCCCATGGGGCTGTTAATGGAAAACGATTCAAGGTCGGAAATAGAGCTTCTGAACTCCTCGCCAAACCTGACGATGATTTCATATTCTTCCCCTTCTTCCCTGAAAATAGAGGCCGTCATACCAGCCACCCGGTTACGAAGGGCAGCTGAAACCATTGCGGTATTCAGCCCGTTCTCGGCCATTTTCTTGCGGTCGAGCACCACCTGAAGTTCAGGGCGGTCGTCCTTGCGGCTGATTTTTACATCCTGAGCCCCCGGAATGGCTTCTATCTTTTCCCTAATCTCGTGGGCTAGGCGGCTGGTGACTTCGAAATCATATCCAAAGATCTCGACGTCGACCGTGCTACTGCCAAAATTCATACCACCAGTACTCACTGCATATTCAACCACTTCGGGAATCTGGTCGAGCTGTGCCCTGAAATCATCAGCAATTTCCCACACCGACCGGTTCCTTGCATTCAGGTCCTTCAGGCGCATCATCACGCTGATGGTATTTGAACCCTGCTGGCCAAACAGGCCAGCCATACCGCCCTCATCATCCGAGCCTGCCATCATTGCGTGGATTTCTGCTTCAGGATACCTTTCCACCATAATGGCTTCAATACGATCAGCCACCTTCATCGTTTCTTCAACTCGCAATCCGGTGGTCAATTCTATTTCAACGGTCAATTGCCCTTCGTCCGATTCGGGCATAAATTCAGTGGTTACAAATCGCATCAGGAATAATGAACCAACGAAAAGGACTAGTGCAAGGATCAGCACCAATTTCTTATGTACAAGGGCAAACCTCAGGGTTTTCTCATAGAAGCCTTCAACCCATGCAATGAAAGGTTCCACCACTTTTTCGTGTGAAATGGGCAGGGGCACCCTTCTTTTGGCTTTCAGGCCCAGAAGTTTCGATGCAAGCATTGGCGTCAGTGTAATGGCTGCGATGGTTGAGGTGGTTACCGTAATAGAAACGATCCATCCCAGCTGCTTAAACAATACCCCGGTCATACCGCCCACGAGGGTCAGCGGGAAGAATACGGCCACAACTACCAGAGTGGTAATGATGACCGAGAGCCAGACCTCGTTGGTGGCATAGATGGCCGCCTCACGCGGACTCGTTCCCCGCTCAATGTGTTTTGTAATATTCTCAAGGACCACGATAGCGTCGTCGACCACCATACCCAGGGCAATCGACATGGATGCCAGTGATATGACGTTAAGCGAGCCGCCCGTTACAAACAGGTAGATAAATGCTACGATCAGCGAGATGGGAATGGTCAGTACCACAATGAAAGTGGCCCTCCATTTCCCAAGGAAGAAAAGCACCACGAGCACAACAAACAATAGCGCCCAAAGCATTGTTCTTGTCAGGTTGCTAACCGAATCGCTGATAAATTCCGAGGAGTCCATTACCTCCAGCACCTCCACGTCGGGAGGAAGGTTCTTCTCCAGTTCCTTGATGGCGTTCCTAACATCTTTGGCAATTTTTACGGTGTTTGCGCCCGACTGTTTCATGATCATCATACGCACACCCTGGCTACCGTCGATCCTTGACTCAAGCATCACATCCTTGATGGTATCACGCACGGCGGCCACGTCCTTCAACAAAATGGAACTGCCCTGGAAGTGCCCTACGACGAGGTTCTCAAGCTCATAGCTCTCCCCGACCTCGCCTTCTACCCGCAGTTGGTAATCCATCTTTCCCATTTTGATATTGCCCGAGGGCATATCTAGGTTTTCAGCCTGGATGGCATTGCCAATTTGCTCAACAGAAAGGTTGTAGGCATCGAGTTTAACGGGGTCGGCTTCCACGTAGATCCTGCGTTCAGGCGTTCCGATCACCATCACCGATCCAATACCGTCAATCCGGTTCAATGGGTTTACAATGACCTCTTCCAGGATGCGTTCGAGCCCCAGGTAACTTTCGCTTGCCTTCACCGCATAAACGGCGATGGGCATCATGCTTAAATCAAATTTAAACACGGTGGGCCGGCTTACCCCATCGGGAAGGTAGTCGAACATCAGGTCGAGTGCACTCCTGATCTCGTTGGATGCTTCATTCAAGTCCGACTCCCATTCAAATTCCATAAAAATCACCGAGAGGTTATCGCTAGAAGTGGAGGTGATCTCCTTGAGGTTGTCAATGCTATTGAAAGAATCCTCCAATGGACGAGTCACATTCACCTCTATGTCACTGGCGTTGGCCCCGGGATAGCTCGTAATGACTGAAATATAGGGCGGATCCATTTCAGGAAACAGGTCAACAGGCATATAGATCAGCGAATAGATCCCCAGCACGATCACCCCGATGAAGATCATTATGGTGGTGATAGGCTTGTTGACTGCGTTCTTATATATACTCATTGTAAAAAATTATTAAGTCAGAAAACATTTTTCAACTCCGGGGTTTATTGCTCAACACTTACTGCAGCCCCGTCAACCAGCCTGGCCTGACCAGCCACAATGACACGGTCGCCTGGTTTAATCTCGTCGGTGATAAGTTCAACCATATCGTCAAAGCGGTCGCCCAGTTCAACGGCAACCCGTTTGGCCTTACCGCTTTCTTCCAGGAAAATGTAACGCTCATTCGAGCCCTGGAGCTTTAGGATTGCCAGCGCAGGCACCAGGAAGACCTTTACCTGGTCAAGTTCAAGGGTAGCCCTGGCAAACATCCCCGGCCGGAGTTTTTCCTGGGCATTGGGGACGGTCAGTTCCACTTTAAAAGAACGCGTGGCAGGATCAATCGTGGGGTAAATCATCGATACGGTTCCCAAAAACACTTCGCCCGGGAAAACGTCGGTCGTGATTTTTACTTCCAATCCCCGTTTAATTTGTGGGTAATAACGCTCGGCAACATTCACAATGGCTTTGAGCCTGCTGGTCTGCACCAGCGAAAGGATGGCGGCTTTGCCAGCCTGTGTATTGGGGGCGCCCGAAAACATTTCACCGTTCTCATAGTATTTGCCTGATACGGCACCTGAAAAAGGGGCCACCAAACGGGTATTCTCCATGAGGAACTCAACGTTTGACTTGGCCATATCGTATTGAGTCTTCACCTGGTCAAACTGCTGCTGCGAGATACTCCCCGCCTTGCGCAGGGTATCCAGCCTTTGGAATTCCACTTCAAGGCTTGCCAGCTGTATCTCAGCCTGCTTTAGTTGAGTCTTATCCATTTCTACCAGTACCTGTCCCTGCGAAAAACGCTGGCCTGCTTCCACGGTAATCCGTTCAATACGGCCCGGAGAAGCCGAGGCCAGGTGCACTTCTTTGAAGGCTTGCAAATGTGCAGTATAAGTTGCTGTACGTGAAATTTCACGGTACGCAAGTTCTTGCACCCTGACTGCTTCAACACGGGTTGCCGAATCGTCCTCCTGGGCGGCTGCATCCTGTTTTTTGGAAGTGCAACTTCCGAGCATAATGCCGGGCAACAAAGCTATTAGGCTGAGCTTAAAAATGCTTTTGATTTTCATTTTTCAAAAATTATTGTGACTAAGTCGTTTATTTTCAGTTTAATTACCCTCATGTTTTAAAAACCGTTCAATAGTTTGTTGAGTGCCAGGCTGGCCTCAAGCAGTTGCATCACCGCATTGATGTAGCTGCCTTCCGCCTGCAGATAATTGCCGTTGGCGGTGATCAGGTCAAGGCTCGAAACCAGGCCTTGCTCATACTTGTTATTGATATTCTTGTTCACCCGTCGGGCGACCTCTAGGTTGGCCACTTCGCTCTCGTATTGCTCCATAGCGGTATTTAGATTGTAGCGCAACTGTTTCTCTTGAATCAGCAATTGTTCCACCACAAGTTCCTGTTGATTGAGTGCAATCTCATGATTAATCCGAGCCTGGTCTACCTTGGCTTTTCTCACCCCGCTCGAAAAAATGGGGATATCCAGATTAAGCCCGATCACGTGTTTAGGGGTGATGTCAAATTCAGGCTTCATCAGTTTCTCGGTATAATTATAGAAGCCAGTAAGTGTCGGCAGATAGGCTGACCTTTCCATGTTGACCTGCTTTTCAGCCATCCCCGTTTGAAGTTCCAGAAGCTTGAAATCGACATTATCACGCAAGCTAAAGGGCTTGGCAATCTGGGCCGAGAAGTCACTGCCCACGGCAAGGTTCTCCAGCTTATCCGTCAAGATAATCTCTGCTTCTGCAGAAAGGCCCATCTGCAGCCTGAGCATATTATAGGCAAGCTCCTGCTGACGCTCGGCCGACCTCAGCGAGTTGCCGAGCATCGAAACCTGCACCGCCAGCTGGTCATAATCCAGTTCTTCGGCCACCCCGGCAAAGACCATCGTACGGGTCTTTTCAAGGATGCTGCGCATATTCATTAGGTTGGCTTCCACCAGTTCCCTCGACCTTTCTGATATCAACGCCAGGTAATAGGCCTGTGAAACTTGCTGAAGGATGTCAAGCTCCGTTTTCTCATAGCTTGCTTCGGCCACTTCCTGGTATAGCTTGGCCATCTGTATGCCCACGATATAACTTCCGCTGAAAACAAGCTGGCCAACAGAAACGCTCAAGTTGCTTGTGGGATTAAACTCAATGGTTAAACCGCCCATCCCCCCCAAAGTGGCAGTCGAACCAAAGAAGTTCGAGTAGTCTACAGTGGCGTTGATCTGGGGCAATCCGTTGGCAATGGTTTCTTTCAACCTGGCTTGGGCTTCCTGGGTACCCAGTTCGGCATTTGCCATGTTCTTGTTGTAATCCAGGGCATATTCCCTGGCCTGCTCAAGACTTAAGGTCATGGGCTCCTGCGCGAGACACTGCCAATGAATGGCTCCAAGGACAAACACAAGAGTAAAAAACGATTTAAAAAAATGCTTGGTCATATTCCGAAATTTTGATTTTTTTAGTTGCGGGTTGCGTTATTTCAGCTTGTAAAATTACTGATTATCCATTTAAAGAGCACTGACTTTCGGGCGAAACGGACAAATTTCCCGGTGAAACAAACATCTTCCTTAACTTTCCGCCAGCCAGTTTAAATACTCCATTACCTTAGTCTTACTGATGGTTATCTTTTCATCAAAGGGGATGTTCAGGTTTACCACCAGTTTGCGTGAAAAATATTGCGAGGAGTCCTTAATGACCCGACGATTCACCAGAAACTGCCTGTTAGCCCTAAAAAATTCGCCCGACGACAGTTTCTCCATCTCCTCCAGGCTTTTGTTCAGGCGGTATTCCTTCTGGTCGAAGGTGATGATATGGGTCATCTCATCACGGATAAAACTCAGGGCAATGTCATCAAGTTTCACCGGCACGATCCTGTCGCCCTGGTATACCAACACCGAAGTGGTCCGCTTTCGCTCGTTCAGCAAGTCGAGGATGGCTTGGTAAGAGGGCACATCGGGGCTCATGGTGCTCCGCAGATCCCTAAACTTGCTCAGTGCTTCTACCACTGTTTTGCTGTTAAAGGGCTTTAACATATAGTGAATGCTGTTAACTTTAAAAGCATTCAGGGCATATTCATCGTAAGCCGTGCAAAACACCACCGGCGTATGGATGTCGACCTGCTTAAAGATCTCAAAGCTAAGCCCGTCGCCAAGCTGGATGTCAGAAAAGATCAAGTCCAGTTTTATCCTGTTTTGTTCAAACCAGGCCACCGACTCTTTCACTGACTTCAGGATACCCACGATCTCTGCCCCCACTTCCACCTTTTTAATGGTAGAAGCCAGATCATTGGCCGTATGCTGCTCATCTTCAATAATTAATATCTTCATCCAAAAGTACTTTTATCCTAACACTAAACTGGCCTTCGGCCTCCTCCACTTCCACCCGGTGTCCCGATACCATCCGGTAACGATCCGCCAGGTTAGTCAGACCAAGCTTGGTGGTATGCTCAGCCGACAGCTTTTTCTGAATGTTGTTGCTAACCCGCAGCCAATCGCCCTCACAATCCACCACGATGTGAAGGGGTGAATCCTCGGTCAGCACATTGTGCTTAATGGCGTTCTCGACCAATACCTGCATCGAAAAGCCCGGAACATAGCCCTTTTCAAGCTGCTCTTCGGGGATATCAAACCTGAAGTGCAGAGCTTCACCAAAACGAATCTTTTGCATCTCAATGAAGTCAAGGCACAGCTTGTATTCATCGCTCAGTTTTACCACATTGGCCTCACGCGCCGAGATCGAAACACGCAGAAAGTCTGAAAGCTTGATCAGGTATTCCTCAGCAAGATCAGGGTTTTTATTAATCAGCGACTTCAATACACTCAGAGAGTTAAACAAAAAATGCGGATGAATGTGTTGTTTCAGTTGCTGGTTGATGGCCTCAGCATTCTCTGCACGTAAGCGGGCATTCTCAAGCTCAATTTTGGCTTTCTTCTCACGCAGGATAACCAGTTCAAGAATAAAGACCACGAACAGATTTATAAAAAACGTCGAAAACACAGGTCTTATCATGCTGATCTTTTCGGGAGCCGCCATATCCGATTCTATCCTGATCCGCTCTGCCAAGGGCAGGGAATGAAAAACCCCGATCAGCAAGCCCGCTATGACGGCAGTCAATACAAAGCTCAGCAGGTAACGTGTCCAGTAATAGCGCCTGCCCACCCTTTGCTTCTCATAAACATAAACCAGCACGATGTTTATCTGCCAGATCACCAGCACGGTAAAAAACAGGCTCAGAATGAAAAACACGAAAAAACTCGCCGAAAATTCACGCTGCACCGTAAAAAAAGGCGTCACCGACACCACCGCCATTAACAGGGAGGTATACAGTGAGATGCGTAGCAGGCGCCTGAAAAGGTTTTCATTTTCAAACATGAAACAAAGGTAATGGTTCCCAAATCCATATATCACCAAAAATTGCCCAGGGTGCCAAAATTCAGCCCGAAAGTGAAAAATCAGGTTCTGAAAGAGAAAAGAGCCCCCTCACTGAAAGTGGTCTCCCTCTAGAATCACCCTGCTGCCTGTTCTGCCGTAACCTGCCAAATGAAAGTGCCTTTCGTAATGCAATTGCTGTCAGCCGACTGGAACCCCAGGTAAACATTCACATCATCGCCGGTTTATTCAACCGGAATGTTTGCTGTTGCCGCCCCATCGGCATGCGG
This sequence comes from Bacteroides sp., assembly GCA_036351255.1. Lineage (NCBI taxonomy): Bacteria > Pseudomonadati > Bacteroidota > Bacteroidia > Bacteroidales > Bacteroidaceae > Bacteroides > Bacteroides sp. Next base: position 9,698 of record JAZBOS010000089.1, on the reverse strand, counting down.
AAAGCCCTCGCTAACCGGCACTGCATCACCTTTCATGGGGTTTAACATTCATCTCCTTGCCGAATGCAAAAGGGCTTTTCCCTTGACTTTCATCGGCAAAACAAAATTAACTACAATCTTGCAAACACTTGAATTATAGTTCTTTAATGCATCAATCTTCAGTGGATTACAATCTGATTCATTACCGAACCCAAGATGAAAATTTTTCTTTAAATCTTACTCATTGATCAGATCTCTGATGCCAGAAAATGAAATCAGGAGCCTAAAGCCCAGCTAGGCATGGGACAGGTTGAAACTTGGCACTAGAAAACTTAGATTTGAAACTTAAAACCCTAAATAAACTGGCTTTTTCTCCCGGCGTAGCTCAATCCGAGCCTGTGCATCGCCCTCGTACAGGCAATATAAAGCAGGTGCTTATCCAATTCAGTATTGTAATGCTCACCGGTAACGAAGGGTACAATTACTTCATCAAACTCCAGCCCTTTGGCCAGGTGAACGGGCATCAAAACCACTCCTAAGGAAAACGCCTTACTCTGTTTATCGAGTATGCTGACTGACTCTTGCATCGAGCCCAGTTGTCCGTAGAGCCAATCAGCCTGTTTCTGTGTCTTGCAGATGATACCCATCGTCTTTTGACCTGATTTCCAAAAGGTTACAATGCGCTCCCTGATGTAGGCCACCTCCTCCTTCTGCCCGCCAAAGCCTTTCACCTTGGGCGCCTCACCATGACGCTCCACTGCTATAAGCAGGCTGTCGGGCAGGATCTGCTGGGCAAAGCGTGTAATCTCCCAAGTGCTACGGTAGCTTCGCCTGAGCTTCACCAGGTCGGCATCGGGCATCACCTCGCGGATCATCTCGGCCGTCGAGGAGCCTGCCAGGCTCACCTTTTGGCTGGCGTCACCCAGGATGGTTTTATTGCAGGAAAACAGCCTGGCCAGCACTGCATACTGTAAGGGGGTGTAGTCCTGCATCTCGTCCACCAAAAGGTGCTTCACCCCATCGAAGGTCTGTGAACCTTCAAAGCGTATCATCAGGTACACCAGCGGAAACACATCAGCATACTCGAGTCTCGACCTGCTGGCTGCCTTCAGCATTTGGGGCTGCCCCAGCCATTCGTAGAAATCCTTATACAGCTGTCTCACGTTGGTAATCCTGAACATCGCCGTCACCTCCTTCAGGATAAACTTGCGCTCCTCGGGAGTCACATCACGGCGGTAATAAAAAACAATGTTATCCTCTATGGCTTTGGCCATCATCCCGAAGCGCTTCATTACAGGCAGGCGATGGAGCGACTCGAACTGTTCTTTGATAAACCATTCTGGCACCAAGCTTCGTCCCACCCACAGGTCGGCAGGCTTAAAAAATTCGTTGTTGACATAAACTAAATACTGGTCAAGCCTGGTAAGCATATCGCCAGAGGCCTTGAACTCGATGCGCTCACGAAAACCCTCGTCGCTTTTTCCCAGCAACTGGCTGACCTGCTCAAAAAAGGTCTGGAACTTATAGCGTCCTTGCAGCAGCTTCGCACCAAGTTCTTCCATACCCATTTCGGGGACCCGCTCCTCACCCAGTTCGGGCAATACATTGGCAATGTAGTCAGCATACACCTTGTTGGGCGAGATGATGAGGATGTTGTTGGCTTTAATCGTGGCCTTAAAGCGATAGAGTAGGAAGGCGATGCGGTGGAGGGCTATGGAGGTCTTGCCCGATCCAGCTACCCCTTGTATGATCAACACCCGTGAGCGCTCATTCCTGACAATGGGGTTCTGATCACGTTGAATGGTGGCCACGATGTTGCGCATCTTACGGTCAGAGTTTTCACTCAGCACCTGCTGCAGCATCTCATCGTATACTGCCGAGGGGTTCTCGAGCATATACTCCATTTTGCCGTTGCGGATATGATACTGCCCCTTGAGGGTGATGTCGCCCTCGACCCTGCCTTCGTGGGTTTCAAAAAAAACCTCGCCCAGCTCAAAATCGTAAAACATACTTGAAACGGGTGCCCGCCAGTCGTGGATTACATTGGCCCGGGCCTCCTGGTCGTAAAACGAATGGATGCCGATATACAATGGGAACACCTCATCCCCGCTTTTTTCCCTGAAGTCGATTCGCCCAAAGTAAGGTGACGCCAGCAGTTTTTCAATGTTCTTCATACGCTCCACGGCACTCTCACCCACCAAGTTACCCCGAAAGAGGCTCTGCAGGATGGCATAGCGCTCCATACGGTCCATCCCTGTCTTATGCTCATACAGGTACCTCCTGGTCTCAAGCATATCATCGGAAAGCCCCTTGATCCGCTCGCTGAATTGCTTCAGCGAATCGGTGAGTTTCTTCATCACCAGTGCAAGGAATTGCTTCTCTTCATGCAAACTATGATTTTCGGGCTGGAGGCTCATTCCGCAAAATTACATAAAATGAACAAAATGCTTTGATCCCATTTGACCTCTCCAGTCTAACCCAAACAACGGAAAAAAACTCCTTCCTTGGCAATATTGATTACTTTTGTGGTCTGTATATGCCAGTAATATTTCTCCATTGTCCAGTTTCCCCGCCCTGAAAATTCCTTTCATTGCTTTTCTCTTTTCCACTGATTGAATCGCCTGCATAGGAAAAATGCATTTTAGCAGCCGTTGCCAGTGCTTGTAATAAAAAAACATAAAAAGAAGTGAGTTACAGAAACAGAAGAACTTTTGGGATTATCAGCCACCCAGATGCCGGTAAAACCACCCTCACCGAAAAGTTGTTATTGCTTGGCGGGGCCATACAAACTGCAGGCGCCGTAAAAACCAATAAAATTCGAAAAACGGCCACTTCCGATTTTATGGAGATCGAAAAGCAGAGAGGCATATCCGTGGCTACGTCTGTGATGGGGTTTGATTACAACGGATATAAAATCAACATCCTCGACACCCCTGGACATAAGGACTTCGCTGAGGACACCTACCGCACGCTCACGGCGGTCGACAGCGTCATTCTGGTCATTGATTCCGTGAAGGGCATTGAAGAGCAAACCCGAAACCTAATGGAGGTTTGCCGTATGCGTCACACCCCAGTCATTATTTTCATCAATAAACTCGACAGGGAAGGGAAAGACCCTTATGCCTTATTGGAAGAGACGGAAAAAGAACTGAATATCCACCTAAGGCCCATTACCTGGCCAGTTGGAATGGGAAACAATTTCAAAGGGGTCTACAACCTGCTTGAAAATCAACTGCAACTCTTCGAATCAAACAAAACAGAGATCTCTGAAGAGAAAGTCAGGCTCCGAAACCTCGATAACACAGTTCTTGATGATTGGATTGGAAAATCCATGGCAAAAAAACTCAGAGAAGATGTGGAGGTCATCCAGGGGATTTATGAGCCTTTTGATCAAGTCCTTTATAACGAAGCTTACCTGTCACCAGTGTTTTTTGGAAGTGCCATCAATAATTTTGGGGTAAAGGAATTGCTTGAAACCTTTGTCAAGATAGCCCCAGAACCCTTGCCCCGTCCAACAGAAGACAGGATCATTGACCCTGGTGAAAAGGAATTTTCCGGATTCATTTTCAAGATCCATGCTAACCTTGATCCTAACCACCGGAACCGTATTGCTTTTTGCCGGGTGGTGTCCGGCTCCTTCAAACGAAACAATTTTTATTTACATTCTAGGTTAGGCAAGAAATTGCGCTTTCCCAACCCTACCAGTTTTATGGCACGGGAAAAAAGCATTATTGATGAGGCTTTCCCAGGAGACGTGGTGGGGCTTTACGACACCGGCAATTTTAAAATTGGCGACAGTTTATCCGAAGGCGAAGTGATTCGGTTTAAAGGGATCCCCAGCTTTTCTCCCGAAATTTTCAGGGAACTGGTCAACCGCAACCCAATGAAAAGCAAACAGCTCGAAAAAGGCATCCGGCAACTTACCGATGAAGGCGTGGCCCAGCTGTTTATTCGCCAGCCCGGCAATGTGAAGATCATTGGTACCGTAGGCGATTTGCAATTCGAAGTGATTCAGTTCAGGCTTCTCCATGAATATGGGGCGTCCTGCTCTTTTCATCCCCTCAATTTATTTAAGGCGTCATGGCTTACTTCTAAGGACAAGGAGGCCCTCAGGAAATTCATTGCAACTACCAGCCGAAACATTGCCTGGGACAAGGAAAACCGGCCGGTCTTTATGGCTGAAACGCAATGGCAATTAAAAACGACACGGGAAGCATTCCCCGAAATCGAATTTCACTATACATCCGAATTCTGATTCCTTATTTGCCGATACAGAACTTCTCAAAAATATTCCCCAATATCTCGTCATTGGTCACCTCGCCGGTGATAGTGCCCAGGTGATGCAGGGCCGTGCGCAGGTCAATGGCCATCAGATCGCCCGGCAACTTATCTTCTATGCCCTTGCGGACTGCAGCAATGGCATCTGCAGTTCTTGCCAGCGCCTCATAATGGCGACTATTGCTCACAATGGCCAGATTCTCCTCTTCTACGGCCGTACTGACCGACTTCACCAGGCTGTCGGCTATCAGGTGAATGTTCTCTTTGCGTTTGGCCGATACAAAGATGGTCTCCAGTTCCACCAGGTTGCGGAAATGATGAGGGATCTCCTCCATCAGATCGATTTTATTGGCAATCAGGATAAGCCGCTTATGCTCGTCATAGAACTTTTCCCTAAGCTCATTCAGTGTCTCAGTGATCTCTTCCAGTGTCGTCTCGCTGGCATCGAAAATATACAAAACAATAGCTGCCTGGCGGATCTTTTCATAGGTGCGTTCAATCCCTGCCGTCTCTATTACATCTTCGCTGTGGCGAAGGCCTGCCGTGTCGATGAAACGGAAAGCCACCCCCTCTATCACCACTACGTCTTCTATGGTATCACGCGTCGTGCCGGGAATTTCACTCACGATGGCACGCTCCTCATTCAGCAGTGCATTCAGCAGCGTCGATTTCCCCACGTTCGGCTTGCCGATGATGGCCACCGGGATGCCGTTCTTCAGCACGTTGCCCATCGTAAACGACTGCTTCAGCCGTCCGATCTCCGATTCAATGCTGTCGAGTAAAGCGGTCAGGCTGCTCCGGTCGGCAAACTCCACATCTTCCTCACTGAAGTCCAGTTCCAGTTCTATGAGTCCGGCAAAGTTCACCAGTTGCTGCCTAAGTTCATGTATCCTTTCCGAGAAATGACCCCGCATCTGCCTGAACGCCATCTGGTGTGAGGCCGAAGAATTGGAAGCGATAAGGTCGGCTACGGCTTCCGCCTGCGAGAGGTCCATGCGGCCATTCAGAAACGCACGCATTGTAAATTCCCCCGGTCTTGCCATCTGCGCTCCACTGTCTATCAGCAGCCGCAGAATCTCCTGCTGGATGAAAGGCGAGCCGTGGCAAGATATCTCCACCAAGTCTTCCCCCGTATAGGTATGCGGAGCAATAAAACGTGTCAGCAGCACCTCATCCAGTGGCTGCCCACCCTCGTGGATTACCCCGAAAACCACCTGATGCGAGGCAATGTCCTCAAAATTCAAGTCTTTTTTCTTAGGCTTAAAACACCCGGCTGCAATTCCAAAGGCCTCTGGCCCCGATAGCCTGATCACCGCAATAGCTGCCATACCCGGTGCAGTGGCAGGCGCACAAATCGTATCTTTTATGCCATATCCTTCCATAAATCCCTCCTTTCTGAAAGAATATTACAAATATAAACCAATATCAACACCATTAATAAATTCTGAAATCAAAAATCCCTGCCAGCCGGCAGGCTGGGTTAATCATTATTCTGAGATCAAAACAAAAACCTAACATCCAGCACCTTTAAAACTTCAACTTTCCAACTTTTAAACTCTTCAACTTTTAAACTTTTCATCGTTCTTTTTGCTGAAAAAACTTATTTTTACACCTCAAACAAAACAAAACAAGCTTTATGAGCGTGCTCGTCAACAAGGATTCCAGAATAATCGTACAGGGCTTTACCGGCAGCGAAGGCACTTTCCACGCCTCCCAGATGATCGAATACGGAACCAACGTGGTCGGTGGCGTTACGCCTGGCAAGGGCGGACAAACCCACCTGGACCGCCCTGTTTTCAACAGCGTAGCCGATGCCGTGAAAGAGACCGGTGCCAACGTCAGCCTGATCTTCGTGCCACCTGCCTTTGCCGCCGACTCCATTATGGAAGCCGCCGAGGCAGGAATAGAGGTCATCGTCTGCATTACCGAGGGCATTCCTGTCCAGGATATGCTTAAGGTAAAGGAATACTTGAAAGGCAAGTCCTCACGCCTCATCGGCCCCAATTGCCCGGGGGTCATCACCCCCGGCGAGGCCAAAGTTGGCATCATGCCCGGATTTATCCACCGCAAGGGAACCATTGGGATCGTCTCCCGCTCAGGCACCCTCACATACGAAGCCGTCGACCAGGTCACCAAGGCAGGCATGGGTCAATCCACCTGCATCGGCATCGGGGGCGACCCAATACCAGGCACCACCATGAAGGAAGCCGTCGAGCTGTTGATGAACGACCCTGAAACAGAGGGCATCATTATGATTGGGGAGATCGGCGGCAATATGGAAGCCGATGCCGCTCGCTACATCCTTGACCACGGCACCAAGCCCGTCGTAAGTTTCATTGCCGGTGCCACTGCCCCCAAGGGACGAACAATGGGACACGCCGGCGCTATCATCGGTGGCAAAGACGACACCGCCGAAGCCAAAAAGAAAATCCTCAAAGAATGTGGCGTCCACGTCGTCGACTCCCCTGCAGGGATAGGACAGAAAATTAAGGAAATCCAGGGAAGTTAGGGGTTAGGGATTCATAGTTCAAAGCCTTATTCCTAATGGCAAAAAAAAACCTGATATCTGACCTTAAACATTAAAACTTGAACTCCAAACCCCAAATCTTACTTATCCTCTTCAATCTCATAATACTGATACGCCCCCAGATCAGGTCTTAGCGTGCGGTTTCGGCCCAGGATATCGATCGGAATCTCAAGGGCGATCTCTGGTTTGCCGGCATTGATGGCGGGTGAGTTATCCCTGAGGCGGTAATCCTGCACCGTCAGGTCGTTGAATTGCGGCGACTGGTTTTTAATCACGTTGATATAGCTGGGATTGAATATGTCACGCTGCGTGCGTATCAAACAGTGGTCGAAGGTGAAGTTCAGATCTGAGCCCGGCGCCAAATCAAACTGCAGCTCTTCTGAAATGCTCCCGTAAACAATGGAGTTTCCAAAATAAACCGATTCAAAATCCCGCTGTTGCAGCACCCCGGTGGTATCCACATAATAATTATTGAAAAACACCGAAGGCGTCTGCCGCAGGCTTGCGTTGGGCAAATTGAAATAGTTGGCGAAAGTGCAATGCCTGAAGTCGTATTTACCGCCAAGGGCCAGGTAAAGCGTCTGCTCCCCGCAGTTGGCCACCACGGTATTCTGCGCCTCTATATTGCTGCCTTGGGCCAGGATGCCCACCAGGCTCATATTCTTAATAATGGTATTGCGGATGCGCAAGGTTGGCGAGGTATAGCTCCCGATGCTGTCCACGTGCAGCCCAACGGTTCCGTTCTTAATGATAGCGTGATGGATGTCGTGGTCCTTACTGGTGGCTGTCAGCCAGATGCGCCCCCACTGCCCGGGCTGTTCGGCATAAAACGACTCCAGGCGGTCGCCCTGGAATACCACAGGCTGGTCTCGCAGGCCGTATACCTTCAGCGTAGATCCACCTAAGAATACCAGGCTGGCATTGTTATGCAGGTGCACCTGTGTGCCAGCATCGACCGTCAGAGTCTTATTCGGCGCCACCACAGCCAACCCATAGATCACATAAGGAAGCTCGCTGGTCCAGTGGGTATTTTCCTGTATCAGGTGATATGAAAACCCTGAAGAGGGGTCGGTATAGTTGGGATAAATAAAATGCGCATCCTGCCCCCAGGCCACCAGCTTCACGTCCTGAACGTTACCATTAAGATTAAAGACCAAACTGTCTGTGATGACCAGCGGAGTGTTCTGATTCACCGGGTCCACGGTCACCTCCACAAAAACAAAAATACTGTCGTTAGCACCAATCTCCACGTCTTCCAGCCTCGAGCCCGAACGTCCGTCCACATTTACCCTGAAATAAGAATCCTGACCGCCGCCCAATGCAATCGAGGCGATACGAATCCGCTTGCTGTGTTGGTTATAAACCCTGAATGAACGCGTGGCCGAACCCACGGTGGTAAAAACCGTGTCAAAAAGAAGCGAGTCGGCCGAGAAACCCAGTTCAAGCGAAGGGTCCGGGTCAAAACTGTCGTCACGGCACGAAAACAACAGGCTGGCCAGCAAGGGCAAAAACAGCAACAGAAGGAACAGGCGTATGCTGCGCATAAGATTGGATTTTACTATCGGCTTTATCGTGAAACGCTCATGCAGGGTAATTTATTGGTTTTATGCTTCTAAAATAGGCTTCCGAAAATGAATACTTTCCCTGACAAGGCATTCCAAAAAAAACCGCAAAAACATTTGAAACACGCAAAAATAAATTAATTTTGCAGCCTAAATAAAGAAAATATGTCAAAAAGCAAAAAGCATACCGAAGACGACAAGAATATTTTAGCGGTTGAGGAAGCGCTGAGCCGCTCCGAGCAATTCATTGAGCGTAACCAGAATGGCATTATGTGGACCGTAGCCATCATCGTGCTGCTCATTGCCGCTTACATCGGATACACCCGTTTTTTCCTCGCTCCCCGCGAAAAAGACGCACGTGCCGAGATGTTTATGGCCGAGACCTGGTTTGAACAGGACAGCCTCCAGCTGGCCCTCGTTGGCAATGCCGAATACCCTGGCTTCGCCGACATTATTTCTTCATACCGCTTTACCAAGTCAGCCAACCTGGCTCATTACTATGCCGGGATCAGCAACCTCAAGCTGGGCAACTATGATGATGCCATCAAACACCTGAAGAAATTCCGCGGACGCGACCAGATCGTAGGGGCTATGGCACTGGGCGCCATTGGCGATGCCTACCTTGAGAACGGGGACCAGGCCAGCGCTTTACGTTACTATCGTAAGGCTTATCGTTACAAGCCCAATGACTTCACTACCCCTGTTTTCCTTTTCAAAGCCGGCCTTCTTTTCGAAGAAATGGGACAGCCCGCCGAAGCCCTTGCCCTTTATGAACGCATCCGCAAGGAATACCAGAACTCGGCCGAAGGACGTAACATCGAAAGATACATCGGCCGTACCAGTGCACAGAAATAAACCCTCTGAATGAGCGAAAAAAAACAGAATCTTTCAATTTACGATCCCACGAAGGTGCCCTCCGCAAAACAGATGCGGATGGGCATCGTTGTTTCTGAGTGGAACCCTGACATCACGGGTGCCCTGCTCAGCGGGGCCGTCGAGACGCTAAAAAAACACGGCCTCTCTCAGGAGAACCTCTACATTCATTACGTTCCGGGGAGCTTTGAACTGCCCCAGGGCGCAGCTTACGTTATCGACCAGCTCGATATCGATGCCGTCATCTGCCTTGGCTGTGTCATCCAGGGCGAGACCCGTCATTTCGAGTTCATTTGCCAGGCCGTAAGCCAAGGCCTCATGAACCTGCAGCTCGACTCGGGCTTTCCAGTCATCTTTGGCGTGCTTACCACCGACAACCTCCAGCAGGCCAAGGAACGGGCGGGTGGAAAACACGGCAACAAAGGGGACGAAGCCGCCGTCACTGCCATCAAAATGGTGGACCTGAAAAACAGGCTGGG
>JAZBOS010000088.1 GCA_036351255.1 Bacteroides sp. | reverse complement strand
CTTTCTTTTGGGTTCTCTGTAATCTCAAGTATGATCTTCTTGCTGGTAAATTTCTTGAAATCACGAATAGTATTGCTTAATTCACCCGTTGCACTCCGGGTTAGGATGTGAATGTGGTTACTCATAATGACCCAGGCGAAAATCTCCAGTCCTTTTTCTTTTTGGCAGAATTTCAGACTATCGATAATAATGTCCCTGTATGATTTTCTGGAAAAAAGATCAATCCAGTATACCACCTGAAGGGTAAGAAAATGAGGAGCAAATTGATCTTTTATTTGATATCCTGTTGGCATGGTTTTACAAAGCTATAAAATTTGCAGAATTGCAAATTCTGCAATGTTCAGAGCGGAATTGCAAATTCCGCTCAGCGGGGGAACCCTGCCTTTACTTCTTAAATCAAAAATCGTTAATCGTTAATCGTTAATCTGAAATCCAAAAACCTCCCCCAACCCTCCGCTAGCCAGCGGAGGGAGTTCGGGCACTGCCATTTTTAGGGCCAATCGCAAATCAAAAATCGTTAATCCCTGCCTGCCGGCAGGCAGGCTTGAACCCTAAACCCTAAACCCTAATCCCTAATCCGTAATCCCTAATCCGTAATCCCTAATCCCTGAACCTTCCCAGGTACTCTTCCATCCCATATGCCTTGCACAGCCCTCTGTACTCCTCAAGCAGGGCGTCGTTGAAGGGCACGCCCTTATGGCGGCGGTCCATCCAGGTGAGGTATTCCTTTTCGCCGGCGGTGTAGATGCGCTCCTGCCCGGGCATCTTTTTCGATGCCCTGAGTTCGCGCAGGATATCGCCCGTGGTTTTCCTGAAATCGTCGGGCTCTGTAAAAGCGCTGACGTTGATGCAGATAAAGAAATGGCCCAGGGGATAGGGAACCTTTTTCCCGTTTTCGACGCCCATCAGCATTTTCATAAAGGCGCCCTGCTGCAGTGCGGCCGAGAGGATCTCGACCACGGTGGCATAGCCATAGCCCTTATAGCCTGCCGTCTCCTCTCCTATCCCGCCCAGGGGCACCAGGGCGGCCCGTCCGGCGGTCAGGTCGCTGAGCACCTCGTTCGAGTCGGTCTTGCTCTCCCCGTTCTCATCGATGACAAGGCCCTTGATAAGCTCTTTGCCCTCGCGTGCATACAGCTCAATCTTTCCGCGCTGCACGATGCTGGTGGCACAGTCGAGCAGGAAGGGGAAGTCCTCGTCGGTGGGCATGCCGAAAGTCAGGGGGTTGGTGCCCAGCATGTTTTCCACCCCGAAGGTAGGTGCAATGGAAGGCCGTGCGTTGGTGCCCGTGATGCCGATCATATTTTCGTGCACGGCCATCAGGGGGTAATAACCCGCAAAGCCGTAGTGGGTGGAGTTGCGCACCGCCACCATCCCCATCCCGTATTTCGCAGCCTTGTCTATTGCCAGCTTCATGGCATTTAAAGCGATCACGTGGCCCATCCCGTTATGCCCGTCGATCACCGCGGTGGTGGCCCCTTCCCTGACTACCTCGTATTCTGTCACAGGATTCAGGATACCATCCCTGATCCTGTCGAGGTATATGGGCTTCAGGCGGTTGACCCCATGCGAATCGAAGCCGAACTTATCGGCCTGTATCAGCACATCGGCAATGATGCGCGCGTCAGCCTCAGGGATGCCGGCTTTCGCCATTACCTTTACCAGGAAGTCCTCCACCACGTCGAAGGGAATAAATTTCTGTGCCATCACAAATCAAATTTATAGTTGAAAATATTTTATCGTTTTACCTTTTTCCAAAAGTAGCATATTGCCCTGAACAAAAAAATGCCTGCATTAAAAAAACCTTCCTTCCTTCCTTCCTGTTTTTTATTTTCCGAGCCAAATCATGCGGGCCATCAGCCCGGGTAAAATGAAGGCTTGAGGGTTCTCAAACAGGGAATTTTATCCTGACAGGGTCATAGTTAATACGGAGTTAATACGGAGTTTATACGGTTTAAACCGTATAAACTCCGTATTAACTCCCTCTCTGGCATCTCTTTTTTCTTTGAAAAAGGGGTCAAAATGGGATTTCGCCACCCTGTTTTAACGCGATATCGTACTCATTTTCAGCAAAAAAAGAAAACAGAGCGATTGAATGCGTATATGAAACAGAAATATTTCTACATTTGCGAAAAGGAAACGCCCTTGGCGAACGGCCGGCTTCCCTTCGGACGGAGTCGTTCAACCTTTGCCAGGGTGATTCTGAAAGCATGAAAACCACGAATCACTGTAAATCCAAAACGAAGCCTTATGACAAAGAAAAAAATCACACGCGTAGGCGGAGATGAAGAAACGCCCGTAACCCCATCGCAAGGAAGGACCCCGTTTGTTCCAACGCCCGAGAGCAAGGGCAAAGCCAAGCAACTGCGCCTGTTCGCCATCCTGGCCTGGGTGGTGGCTATTGCCTTACAGGCCTATGCCATCTTCGGCGTGCTGTTGAAGCCGCCTGTCAACATGACCCTGCTCATCATCCTGATCGTGATTGACCTGGGCATGGCCATCACCGGTTCTATCCTTTGGAAGAAGGCCAACCGCCTCGACCCGGCTTCGGAAAAGGACAAGCTTAAGTTTTTCATGCAGAACCAGCTGGGTGCCATTATGGCCGTGCTGGCCTTCCTGCCCCTGGTGATCCTGATCTTCACCAGCAAGGACCTGAGCGGCAAACAGAAAGGGCTGGCAGGATCCATTGCGGTGATAGCCCTGCTCATCGCAGGGATCGTTGGGATTGACTTCAACCCGCCCAGTGTGGAGCAGTACACCGAGCAAACCGCTGAAGTGGAAACCTTGAATGAGGGATTCAACCATGTGTACTGGACAAAGTCGGGAACGGTTTACCATATTTATTCCGATTGCCATCACATCAACCGCGACGTCACCACAGAGATTTTTGAAGGCACGGTGGCCCAGGCACGCGAACTGAAAAACATCACCGAGCTGTGCAAGACCTGCCGCAGCAGGGCCATGGAGGAAAAAAACCTGACGGAGGAAGACCTGGTGCCCGACATCACCATAACGGAATAACCAGTCAAAAAAGCTGATCATAACAAGCCTTTGACTGCACAGCAAGTTCACCACCAGGGTCGTTTCCGGGTGGTGAATTTGTTTTTAACACCCGCCTTATCCCCCTGAATCGCTTCCCTGGCCAGAAAGAACCCGGAACCGCTTGCATATTTCATAAAAAGCTTCTTTGTATCATTACAAATAAATTCATACCTTTGCAGCGTTACCGAAAGGATCCGGTTTTTTCCCTCCACACCTTGCAGGAACAGGCCGGCTGGAAAACCAGGCAATAAACCTCCTGACATTTTCCGTTATTGTATTTATTACCACAAGCATTGATTTCCTAAAATAATAACCCGTTATTTCAATTACTGAATTGAGCACCTTGCCACAGTTGAACCTGTAAAAGGTTTACCGGTAAAACAGATCACTATACACCCCCTTTATGGAATACAATTCCCAGCGCTCGAAAATGAGCATCTCTGAATATGGAAGAAATATTCAGAAAATGATCGAACAGATCATGTCGATCGAAGACCGCGTAGAACGCAATCACCAGGCGCGTGCCATCATCAATGTGATGGGGCAGCTTAACCCTCACTTGCGCGATGTAAACGACTTCAAGCATAAACTGTGGGACCACCTGTTCATCATGTCGGATTTCAAGCTCGACGTGGACTCGCCCTACCCCATTCCATCGGCCCAGAGCCTTGCCCGCAAGCCCGAGCGGCTGGGCTATGCCAGTAACCACATCACCTATAAGCATTACGGCAGACATATTGAAAAGATCATTGAAAAAGCCTGTGAACTGGAAGACGGGGCCGAGAAAAGCGCCCTGGTAAAAATGATCGCCAACCACCTGAAGAAATCTTACCTGACCTGGAACCGCGATGCCGTAAGTGATGAAGAGATCGCAGCCCACCTGCAGCAGCTTTCTAAGGGAAAACTGACGCTGGACGAAAACGTGAAGCTGGCGCAGCCCCCCGAACCCCCTCCTGTCAACAAGGTAAAGAAGAAAAAGTACCAGGGAAAACCAGGGCCGGGCAAGCCCTACCCCTACCGGGGCAAAAAGAATTAAGCATTTTCCGGGGAAAAGCAGGGCGAAAGATTCATCGCCTGCAGAAGAATCCTTATTTTTGGCAGCTATGTCAATTGGAGGGGTGGCTTTGCACAGGAAAAAAAACCCCGGTTCACGAACCGCCACCCCCGCAATATTGATCAGTGACCATTAAAACCCCATTAACGATGGCTTCATTTGAAATTCACGGTGGCAAACAATTAAAGGGCGAAATCATTCCACAGGGCGCCAAGAACGAAGCGCTGCAAATCCTTTGCGCCACCCTGCTCACCCCAGAAGAAGTAGTCATTGAGAACATTCCTGAAATCAGGGATGTCAACAAGCTCATCGAGCTGCTGGCTGACTTCGGGGTGAAGGTCAAGCGCCTGGGTGAAGGCAGCTGGTCGTTTCAGGCCGATGAAATTGACCTGGACTTTCTTTACACCATTGATTTTCAGAAGAAGGCCACCCAGCTGCGGGGTTCGGTGATGATCGTGGGCCCGCTGCTGGCGCGTTTTGGCCGGGCCAGCATCCCCAAACCCGGGGGCGACAAGATTGGACGCCGACGCCTCGACACCCACTTCATAGGGCTCGAGAAACTGGGCGCCAATTTTCATTTCGATAACGAACGTTGTTTTTACAACATTGAAAGCCCTGGCCTGAAGGGCTGCTTCATGCTGCTGGAGGAAGCCTCGGTGACCGGTACGGCCAACGTGGTGATG